>CBHYLO010000041.1:0-15077 GCA_966128675.1 uncultured bacterium
GCCTTTTCGTTTCACGCTCCATCGTTCTTCGCTTCTCCGTCCTCCGCCGTTCCGTCCTCCGCCCTACCGATCGCTGCGGAAGACATCGTCGAACGCCTGCCGCGCCCGGCCCAGCGAGTCGCGCAGCGTCGCCCCGACGTCGCGGAGCGGATCGCAGTCGTCCTCGGCGCGCGCGTCGGCCTCGCGGGCCGCGTCCTCGGTGCGCGCCTCGGCGGCGTCGGCGGCGGAGGCGGCCGCGGCGTCGTCGCGGCGAACGTACTCGCCCGCGACGATCCGCACGTAGCCCTCGCTCTCGGCCCAGCGGCGCAGCTCCGCCACGCGCAGCGTGTGCAGCGGGTGGTCGCGGAGCGCGCTGTTGAGCGCCTTCATCACCGTGTTCCAGCCCGAGCCGCCCGTCTCGGACTCGGCGGCCTGGGCGAGGAAGGCGTCGAGGTCCGTCGCGTCCTCGTCGCCGCCCTGCGCGCCGCCGGCCCGCTTGAGGAAGGTGCGGTACGCCGTCCGCGGCTCCTGGATGCCGAGCAGCCCGGCGCGGTCGGCCGAGAGCTCGGCCTTGCGGTACCAGTCGAGCAGCGCGAGCTGGAAGGGGAGCAGCACGACGCCCACCAGCAGCGGCAGGTTCGTGACGCCCAGCGTGAGCAGGAGCGCGGCGACGGTGCGGTAGGTGACGCGGCCGCTCATGACGTGGCCCAGCTCGTGGGCGAGGACGAACCTCTGCTCGTCCGCGTCCAGCAGGTCCAGCTCCTCGGCGTTGAGGACGATGAACGGCTCCTCGAAGCCGACGGCGCCGGCGTGCATCCACGGCGTGCGCGTCACGTAGAGCTGCGGGGCGGGGCCGCGCGTCCCGTCGGGCCGCGTGTCGGGCCAGTCGAGCGTCGCGAGCACCTCCTGGTAGCGCGCCCACAGCTTCGGCCGCTGCGTCGGGCCCACCAGCACCGCGTTCCCCAGGAACAGGTTGCGGACCCCGCGGGCGCCGTACGCGCTCGCCACCTGGCGCACCACGCCGTCGAAGCCGGGGATCCCGCGCAGCTTCCGGAGCGCGTCGCGGTCGTCCGGGTGCTCCCAGGCGAGGGGGCTGATCTGGGGAAGCGGGGTCGGCATCAGCGGAGGGGTGGCGGTGGTCGACGTGCGACGGGGCGGCCCCGAGAGGCCGCCCCGTCCCTACGCCCGCGGTCCGGGCGCGGTGTCAGCGCGGGGTCGGCGACGTGGGCTCAGCCGGGCAGCCCGTCGAACGCGTGCTCGAGGTCCGCCAGCAGGTCCTCGGTGTCCTCGACGCCGCAGCTCAGGCGGATCAGCCCCTCGCCCATCCCCATCGCGTCCTTCTTGTCGGCGGGCACGGACGCGTGCGTCATGAGCGCGGGCAGGCTGATGAGCGACTCGACGCCGCCCAGCGACTCGGCCAGCGAGAACACGCGCACGCGCTCCAGCACGTGGGCGGCGCGGGCCTTCGTCCCCAGCTCCACGGAGATCATCCCGCCGAAGCCGCTCATCTGCGACTTCGCGAGCGCGTGCTGCGGGTGCGACTCGAGGCCCGGGTAGTAGATCCTGTCCTCGCCCATGCGCTCGGCCAGCCACGCGGCCACGCGGCGCCCGTTGGCGTCGTGCTGGCGCATGCGGAGGTGCAGCGTCTTGGTGCCGCGGAGCACGAGCCAGCTGTCGAACGGACCCGGGACCGCGCCCGCCGCGTTGAGGATGAACTGCAGGCGCGTCGCCAGGTCGTCGTCGTTCAGCACCGCGATCCCGCCGACCATGTCGCTGTGGCCGTTCAGGTACTTGGTGGCCGAGTGCCAGACGATGTCGGCGCCCAGCTCCAGCGGGCGCTGGAAGTAGGGCGTGGCGAAGGTGTTGTCGACGATCAGCAGCGCGTTCCCGCGGTGCGCGACGTCGGCCGCGGCGCGCAGGTCCGTGAGCCACATCAGCGGGTTCGTCGGCGTCTCGACGAGCACCGCGCGCGTCTCGGGCGTCATCGCGTCGGCGATGCGCTGCGGGTCGCGCGTGTCCACGTAGCTGAACCGCAGCCCGAGGTGCTGCAGCAGCTTGTCGAACAGCCGGAAGGTCCCGCCGTAGACGTTCTCGCCGCAGACGATGTGGTCGCCGGCGCGGAACAGCTTCATGATGGAGTCCAGGCACCCCATCCCCGACCCGAACGCGAAGCCGTGGCGGCCCCCCTCCAGCGAGGCTACGTTCCGCTCCAGGGCCTCCCGGGTGGGGTTCTTGCCGCGTGCGTACTCGTAGCCCTTGTGCTGGCCGAGGGCGTCCTGGACGTAGGTGGACGTCTGGTAGATCGGGGTCATGATGGCCCCGGAGACCGGATCGGGGCGCTGGCCCGCGTGGATCGCACGCGTGCCGAAACCGGACCGGAGATCGTCCTCGAAGATGCGCGTCATGCCGTCGATGCTGGCGGTTAGAAAGGGGCCCTCGGTCCGACGCGCTCAAGATACCCGGAGCTCTGGTGGAGGGGGACCGGCCGGCCTCCCGCCCAGCGCTCGCGCCCGACTCCCCACCTCGTGACGACGTCCCGGCTCGTCTCGCCCTCCGCCGCCAGCATCGCCGTCCCCGCGCCCGTGCCGCCCCCGGCGGCGCGGCTCGACGCGGCGCCCGTGACCCTTGGCGAGCCGCGCAAGGTCGTCGTGGTGGACGACGAGCCGCGGCTGCGGCAGGTGCTGGTGCGGCTGATGTCGCGCGACGGCTTCGAGTGCATCGACGTCGCCGACGGCCACGCCGCGCTCGCCGCGATGGAGCAGCACGCCGCGCCGCTGCTGCTGAGCGACCTGCGCATGCCGGGCATGGACGGCGTCGAGCTGCTGCGCCACGTGCGCGAGCGCTGGCCCGACACGGCGGTCGTGATGATCACCGCCGTCGCCGACGTGGAGGTCGCCGTCAGCTGCCTCGCGCTCGGCGCGATGGACTACCTGACCAAGCCGTTCCACCTCGAGGAGGTCCGGGCGCGCGTACGCCAGGCGCTCGAGAAGCGCCGCCTCGTCGTCGACAACCGCACCTACCAGCGCCAGCTGGAGGTGCGCGTGGCCGAGCAGGCGCGGCGGCTGGAGACGCTCTTCCTCGCCAGCATGCAGTCGCTCGCCGACGCGCTGGAGGTGAAGGACCCGTACACGCGCGGCCACTCGGTGCGCGTGTCGCGCTACGCGGCGGCGATCGGCCGCGAGCTGGGCGTGGACGAGGCGATGCTCGCGCAGCTGGAGCTGGGCGGCCACCTGCACGACATCGGCAAGATCGGCGTGCGCGAGGCGGTGCTGAACAAGCCCGGCCCGCTCACCGACGACGAGTACGCGCACATCATGACGCACCCGGAGATCGGGTGGCGCCTGCTGACGCCCCTGCTCACCGAGGCGCCGATGGCGCTGCGCGTGGTCCGCTCGCACCACGAGCGCTTCGACGGCAGCGGCGTCCCCGACCGGCTCGTCGGCGAGAGCATCCCGCTGGAGGCCCGCATCGCCGCCGTCGCGGACTCGTTCGACGCGATGACGAGCCAGCGCCCCTACCGCAGCGGGCTGACGATGGAGGCGGCGCGCGCGGAGCTGCTGCGCTGCGCGGGGACGCAGTACGACCCGCTCATCGTCGACGCCTTCGAGCGCGCGGTGCAGTCGGGCGGCATCACGCTCGGCTGACGCGCGCGCTCACGCGACCGTGATCGCGCTCGGCTGCTTGTAGGCGCTCAGCCGCTCGGCGCACCACCGCTTCACCGCGTCCACGGTCACGTCGCCGACGACGTCGAGCGCGATGTCGTGCTCGCGCATGGGCTCGGGGATCGCGCGCACGGTCGCCGCGCGCACGCCGGGCAGCTCCAGCACGGCGCGCTCGATCTCGCGCGGGTAGATGTTGAAGCCGTTGCGCGTGAACATGTCCTTGCACACGCCGCGGAACGCGAACGTCCCGTCCTCGCGCCGCACGCCGAGGTCGCCGGTGCGCAGCCAGTCGCCGTGCCGCGCCAGGCCCAGCGCGCCGTCGCGCACGTAGCCCGGGCCGACGTTCGGGCCGCGCACGCACAGCTCGCCCTCCGCGCCGTCGGGCAGCGGCGCGCCCGTCGCCACGTCGCGCACCTGCACGTCGATGTCGGGGAAGGGGACGCCGAGCGTGCCGAGGCGGTTGGGGAGCGACGGGCGGTTGAACAGGCAGACCGGCCCCGCCTCCGTCAGGCCGTAGCCCTGTCGCAGCGCGACGCCCGTGAGCTGCGCCCACCGCTCCTGGAGCTCGACCGGCAGCGGCGCCCCGCCGCAGATGCACAGCCGCAGCGCCGGCGCGGCCAGCGCGGTCCCGCGGCGCTCCAGCACCTGCGCCATCGCGGCGAAGACCGCCGGCACGCCCACGAGCAGCGTGATCCCCTCGCGCTCCATCACGTCGATCGCGCGCAGCGGGTTGAAGCGGTCCATGGTCGTGACGCGGCCGCCGGCCATCAGCGGCGCGAGCCCCGCGACGACGAGCCCGAACAGGTGCGCGAACGGCAGGACCGCGAGCGCGTGCTCGGCGCTCGTGATCTCGGCCGCGTCGATGGTCGCGCGCGCGTTCGAGATCAGGTTGCGGTGCGTGACGATCGCGCCGAGCGGGCGGCCCGCCATCGCGGAAGTGTAGACGACCGCCTCCTCCTCGTCGCGGCCCTCCGCGTCGGTGGAGCCCTCGAGGTCGAGCGCCTCGCCCTGGTGCGACTCGAGCGCGACGTCGCGCGCCTGGCCGCCGGCCACCACGCGCGCCGCGCGCGGCGCGTCGTCGAGCAGCACGTGCGGCGTGCCATCCGGCAGCCGCGCGGCGAGCGCCGCGTTCGTGAACACGACGCCCACGTCCGCGTCGGCGAGCTGGTAGGCGATCTCCGGCGGCGCCGCGAGCGGGTTCACGAGCACCGCGCCGCGCCCCTCGCTGGCCGCGAGCGCGACGAGGAAGGCGGGCGACGTGGGCAGCAGGATCGCGCTGCGCCTGTCCTGCAGCGCGCGCACCAGTGGTGCGCTCCGGCGCAGCAGCGTGAGCCCCGCGGCGACCAGTCGGGCGGCGTCGTGGGCGTCCATCCGCCCGCCGCCGGCGGCGGCGGCCAGCGGGAGCAGGGCGAGCGGGTCGGTCATCGCGAGGGCGGGCGGAGTGGAGACGCCCGGCGGCGGGCGCGCGCGGCAAGCTACCGGACCGGGCCGCATGCGGAAACCGCGCCGTGCGGCCGCCGTCCGGCTGCGGATCGCGGCGGTTGGTGCCGAGACTCACGCGGAAGCCCACCTCGCGTGGCAGCCGTTCGGGGCCGACACTAGCTTGAACGCTTCGCCGAGCCCGGCGGGCGTGCTCGCGTCCGCCGGGCTCGCGCGGTTCCGGAATCTGACGGCGCGCGCGGCGTGCGCCGGCGCGGGACGACCTTCAGGAGAGCCGATGGCGTACGAAGGGTTGATGGTGAGCGTCTCCGGCGTGCGGGGACGGGTGGGCGAGGCGCTCTCGCCCGAGGTCGTGGCGCGCTTCGCGGCGGGCTTCGGCGCGTGGGCGGTCGCGCGGCGCGCGCCGGGGCAGTCGCGCGCGGTGGTCGTGGGCCGCGACAGCCGCGTGTCCGGTCCGCTCTTCCACCGCGTCGTGCTGTCGGCGCTGGAGTCGGTGGGCGCGGACGTGATCGACATCGGGCTGACGACGACGCCCACCTGCCAGCTGGCGGTCGAGCACCACCACGCCGCGGGCGGGCTGATGATCTCGGCCAGCCACAACCCGATCGAGTGGAACGCGCTCAAGATGATCGGGCCGACGGGGCTGTTCCTGGAGGCGGCCGAGGGCGAGGCGATGCGCGCGGGCATCGAGGCCGGGACGCGCTACGCGACGTGGGACGCGCTGGGCAGCGTGACGACCGACGCCGAGGCCGCGCGCCGCCACGTGGAGGCGGTGCTCGCGCTGCCGTACCTGGACGTCGCCGCGATCCGCGCCCGCCGCTTCAGGGTGGCGCTGGACTGCGTGCGCGGCGCCGGCGCCGTCATCATGCCGATGCTGCTGGACGCGCTGGGCTGCGACGTGACCGCGATCAACATGCAGCCGGACGGCCGCTTCCCGCGTCCGCCGGAGCCGGTGGCGGAGAACCTGGGCGAGCTGGCGGCGCTGACCGCGCGCATCGGCGCCGACGTCGGCCTGGCGGTCGATCCGGACGTCGACCGCCTGGCGCTGGTGTCGGAGCAGGGGAAGGCGGTGGGCGAGGACTACACGCTCGCGCTCGCGGCGCGGCTCGTGCTAAAGCACCGCCGCGGACCGGTCGTCACCAACCTCTCGACGAGCCGCGTGGTGGAGGACGTCGCGCAGGCCGCCGGGGTGGAGTGCGTCCGCGCGCCCGTGGGCGAGGTGAACGTCGCGGTCGCGATGCGCGAGCGCGGCGCGGTGATCGGGGGCGAGGGCAACGGCGGGGTGATCCTGCCCGAGCTGCACCTCGGCCGCGACGCCCCGGTGGGCGCGGCGCTGCTGCTCCAGCTGCTGCTGGAGGAGGGGCGCCCGCTGTCGGCGCTGGTGGCTGACCATCCGCGTTACGTGATCGTCAAGGACAAGCTGGACCGCCCGAAGGCGCCGCTCGGCTCCGTGTACGAGGCGCTGCGCGGGGCGTTCCCCGAGGCGTCGCCCGACACGCAGGACGGGCTGCGGCTGGCGTGGCCGGACCGGTGGGTGCACGTGCGGCCCAGCGGCACCGAGCCGATCGTGCGCGTGATCGCCGAGGCGCCCACCGAGGCCGACGCGCGCGCGCTGGTCGAGCGGTCGCGCGTGCCGCTGGACGCGCTGGCGGTGTAACAGACGGCGGCGGACTGCGGGCTGCGGATCGACGGCCGCTCGGGACGCTCCGAGGTCCGATCCGCAGTCCGCCGTCCGCAGCTCTTCGAGATTCCCTGCTCGCTCTCCTCAGGATTCGCTCCCATGTGTGGCATCGTCGGATACGTCGGCCCCCGCGCCGCGACCCCGCTCCTCATCGAGGGGCTGAAGCGCCTCGAGTACCGCGGCTACGACTCGGCCGGCGTGGCCGTGATGAACGGCAAGGGCGTCGAGACGCGGAAGGCGGCGGGCAAGATCTCGCGCCTCGAGAGCGCGCTCTCGTCCGCGCCCGTGCACGGCACGCTCGGCATCGCGCACACGCGCTGGGCCACGCACGGCCCGCCGACGGAGCGCAACGCGCACCCGCACGTTGACGAGCACCACCAGGTCGCCGTGGTGCACAACGGGATCATCGAGAACGCGCCCGCGCTGCGGACGCTGCTCGAGAAGACAGGGCACACCTTCAGCTCCGAGACCGACACCGAGGTGCTCGTGCACCTCATCGAGAGCGCCTACGACGGCTGCCTCGAGGACGCGGTCATGGAGGCTCTGCACCTGGTGGACGGCACGTACGGCATCGCCGTGATGCACGGCAAGGAGCCGAACAAGATCGTCGCCGCGCGCAAGGGCAGCCCGCTGCTCGTGGGCCTCGGCGACGGCGAGTACTTCGTCGCCAGCGACGTGTCGGCGATCCTCGCGCACACGCGCGACGTCGTGTACCTGGAGGACGGCGAGATGGCCGTCGTCACGCGCGACGGCTACCGCATCTGCGACCTGAACGCGACGCCGGTGGACCGCCAGGTCAGCCGCATCGACTGGGACCTCGACCAGATCGAGCGCGGCGGCTTCGCGCACTTCATGCTCAAGGAGATCTTCGAGCAGCCGCAGACGCTCGAGAACACGATGCGCGGGCGCCTCATCCTCGAGGAGGGGTTCACCAAGCTCGGGGGGCTCAACCTGACGAAGGAGGAGCTGCTGGCGATCGACTCCGTCGTCATCACCGCGTGCGGCACCAGCTGGCACTCGGCGCTGATCGGCGAGATGATGATCGAGGAGCTGTGCCGCATCCCCGTCGAGGTCGAGTACGCGTCGGAGTACCGCTACAAGAACCCGATCGTCACGCCCAACACGCTGGTGATCGTCATCTCGCAGAGCGGCGAGACGGCGGACACGCTGGCGGCGATGCGCGAGGCGAAGCGCCGCGGCGCGCGCACGCTGGGCCTCGTCAACGTCGTCGGCTCGACGATCGCGCGCGAGGACGACGGCGGCATCTACCTGCACGCCGGCCCCGAGATCGGCGTCGCCTCCACGAAGGCGTTCACCAGCCAGGTGGTCGCGCTCGCGCTGCTGACGCTCAAGCTGGCGCGCCTCCGCAACCTGTCGGTGGAGCAGGGGCGGAAGATCGCGCAGGCGCTGGCGCAGCTGCCCGCGCAGGTGCAGTCGATCATCGACCGCGCCGAGGAGATCGAGGCGCTGGCCGAGCAGTTCAAGAGCGCGCACAACTTCCTGTACCTCGGGCGCGGCTACAACTTCCCGACCGCCCTCGAGGGCGCGCTGAAGCTGAAGGAGATCAGCTACATCCACGCCGAGGGGTACCCGGCGGCCGAGATGAAGCACGGGCCGATCGCGCTGATCGACGACCTGATGCCGGTGGTCGTGGTGGCGCCGCACGACGCGGTGTTCGACAAGGTCACGTCGAACATCCAGGAGGTGAAGGCGCGCAAGGGCCGCGTCATCGCCATCACGACGCGCGAGGAGCCGGCGCTCAAGGGGCAGCTGGACTACGAGTTCCGGATCCCCGAGACGGTCGACATGCTGACGCCGATCCTGGCGTCGATCCCGCTGCAGCTGCTGGCGTACTACATCGCGGTGAAGCGCGGCTGCAACGTCGACCAGCCGCGCAACCTCGCGAAGAGCGTCACGGTGGAGTGACGCGGCGACGCGGCCGCACGTGCGCGACGGGCGCCCCACGCGGGGCGCCCGTCGTCGTTTCGGGGCCTCTTTGCTGGCGGTCCACGCGCGGCGCCCGCAGCATGGCGCGCCATGACCGAGAACCAAGCTGAACGCACCGGCCCGTCGCGGCGCCGGCGCCTCGCAGGCGGCGCGATCGTCCTGCTGTCGCTGGCGGCCTTCGGCGCCGTCGTGCTGGCGCGGGCCGCGGAGCACGAGACGCCGCCCGCGCTGCGCGGCGCGCCGCTGCGCGTCGTCGCGTCCGACGGCGACGCCCTGCTCCTGCTCACCGCGCACGAGGAGCGGCACTTCCTCTCCGGGCGCGGCGGCTCGCGGCGCGTGCGGATCCAGCACCCCCTGGACCTCTGGCGCTTCGACCCGGCGACCGCGACGCCGCGGTGGCGCCGCCGCCTGCTGACCGCGACGGGCGCGCGCGCGGCGGCGGCGTTCGGCGCCCGCCTGATCGGCGCGCACGACGGCACGCTCTGGCTGCAGGCGGACGGCCTGCGGGCCGTCGCCCTCGCCGACGGCCGGCCGCTCGGCAACGCCGACTCGATCGAGGCGCGGTCGCCGACGCTGCGAGGCGTCATGCCGACCGAGGCGCGCTTCGTGACGCTCGCGGACGACGGCTTGCGCATCATGGCGACCGACGCGCGTGTCCACCGCGTGGACCCGGCGACGCTCGTCGCGCAGCCGGTCGCGGCGCCGCCCGTCGCGGGCAGCGCGGCGGTGACCCGCCCGGCCCCCTGGATCCCGAGCTCCGGGACCGCCTTCGCGACGCGGGGGCTGGAGATCCCCGGCCGGTGGCTCGGCGTGATGAGCGCGGAGGAGGGGGAGCGGTTCCGCAGCCGGGTGGCGACGGTGACCGCGGCGCTGGCGGGCGACCGGCGCGAGCGCGCCTATCACGACGCCACGCGGCTCGCGCCGCCGCGCGACGACCTGGGCGCGCCCGTCCGCCTGCGCCTCTGGGGCGCGCGCGTCGCGCAGGTGTCGGCCGCACCGCCCGGCTGGCCGTCCGACCTGCCGAACCGCTGGGGCACCCGCGCCGCGTACTCCGACGTCGCGCCGCTGCCGGAGAGCCCGGAGTTCCTGCAGGGCGGCCTGCTGAGCGCCCGCGCCGCGCCCGCCACTCCGCTGCTCCTTCGCGAGCCCGACGGCGTCCTCGTGCTCCACCGCGACCGGCTGGGCGAGACGGGCCGGCTGCAGCTCACCCGCGTCGCCGGTCCGGGCGGGCGCCCGGTCTGGGACGCGCGTCTGCCGCTCTCGCTGCTGCAGGCGGTGCTCCCGGGCGCCGCCGGAGCCCCGGCGCTGCTGCTGGTCGGCCGCGAGTACACGCCGGCCGACGGCACGCCGCGCGACCCGTATCGCGACGCGCACGAGCAGGTGGTGCGCGTGGACGTGGCGACCGGCGCGGTGCGCGCGTTCGACCTCACGACCGACGGCCGCGCGACCCCCGTCGCCCCGTAGGATCGGCCCCCTCCGCCCGCCGCGCCGCCGACGCGCGGCGTCGGTGACATTTGCGGCGCTCGTTCGTAATCATTCCGTCATGGCTCCGAATCCACCCGTCCGCTCGCTGGCCGGACTCCTGCTGGCCGGCGCAGCCCTGGCTGCGCCCGTGGGCGGCGCGCGGGCGCAGGCGGGGGCCGCCCGCCCCCTGTCGCTGACCGCGGTCGGGAGCGTCCGGCCGGACGTCGACACGGTCACCGTCGCGGGGCGGGCGCTCGTCGGGAGCGGCGTCCTGCACGACCGCGCGCTCTACCTCTCGCTAGCCACCGGCGGGCGCGGGATCTGGGTGTACAGCCGCGCGGCGGCCGGCCTGCGGGTCCAGCCGGGCGACAGCCTCGAGGCCACGGGCGTCCTGCACCAGTACCGCGGGACGCTGGAGGTCGTGGCGTCGCGGGTGCGCCTCGTGCCCGGCCCGCGCGCCGCGGCGCCGGCCCCGCGGGAGGAGCCGGCCGGCGCGGCGTCGGTGGTCGCGTCCGAGGGCCTGCTGGTGCGCGTGCGCGGCCGCGTGGGCGCGCAGGGCGTGAGCGAGGGCGGCCGCTGGCTGCGCCTGCACCGCGCGGCCGACGGCGCGGGCGTTCCCGACTCGGTGACGGTGTGGACCCCGCCGGCCCACCAGCGGGCGCCCGACCTGCACACGCTGCGCGCCGGCGACGAGGTGATCGTCACGGGCATCGCGGCGCTCTACCGCGACAACCCGACCGACCCGCCGGTCGCGCAGGTCGTCCCGCGCGGCCCCGAGGACGTCACGACCGTCGGCATCCCGCGCTACTGGCGCGAGCTGGCGCTGCGCGGGCTCGCCGCGCTGCTCGCGCTCGGCGTGGCCGCGTGGGGGATCGTGCGCCTGGCGCCGCGCCGCCAGGCGCGGGCGCTGCGCGAGACCGAGGCGCGCTACCGCCAGCTGCTGGCGCTCTCGCCCGACGCCGTCATCGTGCACGACGACGAGCGCGTGCTGTTCGCCAATCCCGCCGCGGCGCGCCTGCTGGGCGCCGTCGACGAGCAGGCGCTCGCCGGCAAGCGGCTGGAGAGCTTCCTGGGCAGCGAGGAGCGCGCGGCGCTCGCCGTCGCCGCGACCGTCAGCCAGGACGCCGCCCAGCGTCCGCTCGGCCGGCGGCTGCGCACGCGCATGAAGGGGCCCGAGGGCGCGCTGGTGGACGCCGAGGTCGCGACCAGCCCGTGCCGCTTCTCGGATCGCGACGCCGCGGTGCTGGTCGCGCGCGACATCGGCCCGCAGCTGCGCTACGAGCGCGAGCTGCGCGAGCTGGCGCTGCTCGACGAGCTGACCGGGCTGCACAACCGCCGCGGCTTCCTCACCTTCGCGGAGGCGGAGCTGCGCCGCCTGCGCCAGAGCGCGCGCGGCGCGGCGCTGCTGTTCGCCGACCTCGATGGGCTCAAGCGCATCAACGACGCGCACGGCCACGCCGCCGGCGACGAGGCGCTGACCGCGGTCGCGCACGCGCTGCGCGAGGTCGTCGGCGCGCAGGGCCTGGTGGCGCGGTGGAGCGGCGACGAGTTCGTGGCGCTGGTGCACGAGCCCGAGGGACGCGGCGCGGGCGACGAGGGCGACGTGCCGCGCGCGCTCGGCCTGCTGCCGGGCACCCCGCGCGCCGACGCGGCGGTCGCGGAGGCCTACGAGCAGCGGCTGCGCGACGCGCTGGCGCGCCGCCGGTCGCCGCTGAGCCCCTACGTCGTCTCGGCGACGGTCGGCGCGCACCACCTGCCGGCCGACGGCGGCGAGACGCTGGCCGCGGCGCTGGCCGCCGCCGACGCGGGACTGTACCGCCGGCGCGCGAGCACGCGCCCGACGCCCGTCACCGTCGCGACCTGAGCGTGCGCGTCCTCGTGCAGCGCGTCGCGCACGCCGAGGTACGCGTCGCGGACGCGTCGGGCGGCGTGCGGGTGACCGGCAGCATCGAGCGCGGCTTCCTGCTGCTCGTCGGCTTCACGCACGGCGACGGCGACGAGCAGCTCGACTGGATGGTCGACAAGGTGCTCGGCCTGCGCGTGTTCGCGGACGCCGACGACAAGATGAACCTCGCGCTCGCGGACGTCGGCGGCGCGCTGCTGGTGGTCTCGCAGTTCACGCTCTACGGGGACGCGCGCAAGGGGAAGCGGCCGAGCTTCATCGACGCCGCGCGGCCCGAGCTGGCGATCCCGCTCTACGAGCGCTTCGTCGAGCGGCTGCGCGCGCGCGGCCCGCGCGTCGAGACGGGCGAGTTCGGCGCGATGATGCAGGTGGAGCTGGTGAACGACGGCCCCGTGACGCTGTGGCTGGAGCGCTGAACCGATGCTGAACCCGTGCTGAACCCGTGCTGAACCCGTGACGACCCCGAAGGCCCCGCGCGTGGTGCTCGCGTCGCAGTCGCCGCGCCGCCGCGACCTGCTCGACCTGATCGGCGTGCGCCACAGCGTGCGCCCCGCCGACGTCGACGAGAGCGTGCGGCACGGCGAGGCGCCCGACGCCTACACCGAGCGGCTGGCGCGCGAGAAGGCGCGCGCCGTGGCGGCGCTGGAGCCGCAGGCGTACGTCGTCGCCGCCGACACCACGGTCGTCATCGACGGCGAGATCCTCGGGAAGCCCGCGCACGTCGCGGAGGCGCGCGAGATGGTGCGCCGCCTCGCCGGCCGCACGCACGAGGTGTTCACGGGCATGGCGGTGCGCCACGAGGACGGCGCCGGCGTGCGCGAGGCGAGCGCGGTGGAGCGCGTCCGCGTCACCTTCCGCGCGCTGACCGACGCCGAGATCGCGGCGTACGTCGCCACGGGCGAGCCGATGGACAAGGCGGGCGCGTACGGCATCCAGGGCTACGGCGCGACCATCGTCGAGCGCATCGACGGCGACTACTTCGCCGTCATGGGTCTGTCGCTGGTGCGCACCGTCGCCCTGCTGCGCGAGGTGGGGCTGGAGTACGCCTTCGGGCCGCTGCACCCCGTCGCGTCCGCCTGACGCAGGGCGGGCCACGGCCCGTCGAGGTGGCGTGAGGATTCGCCCGACGGCGACCTGGCCATCGCCCGACGGCGGCAGCGCGCCCCGGCACCGACGTTAGCGAACGGGTTGGTCGTTCGGCCCCAGACGCCGCGGCGCCGCCGCCGTCCGTTCCGGCTCGCATCGCCCGCGCTCGCGTCCACGCACGCGCCGTCCACGCGGCGACGTCCGCGCGACGCACGCGCGCGCCACGTCCGCGCACGCTCCGCAGCAGGCGCTACGGATCGCTCACCCTCACGGGAGACCCTGCGATGTCGTCCACGCTCGAGCCCATCACCAGCACTGCGACCCTTCCCGACGCGGCGCGCAAGTACGCGATCACGATCCCGATCAAGGCGCGCTACGACCACTTCATCGGCGGCAGGTTCGTGGCGCCCAAGCGCGGCCAGTACTTCTCGAACCCGAGCCCGGTCACCGGCCAGCACCTGTGCGACGTCGCGCGGGGCACCGCGGAGGACGTCGAGGCGGCGCTCGACGCCGCGCACGCGGCTGCGCCGGCGTGGGGGAAGACGTCCACCACGGAGCGCGCGAACATCCTCAACAAGATCGCCGACCGGCTGGAGGCGAACCTCGAGGCGATCGCCGTCGTCGAGACGATCGACAACGGCAAGCCGGTGCGCGAGACGATGGCGGCCGACCTGCCGCTCGCGATCGACCACTTCCGCTACTTCGCCGGCGCCATCCGCGCGCAGGAAGGCGGGATCAGCGAGATCGACAACACGACGTACGCCTACCACTTCCACGAGCCGCTCGGCGTCGTCGGGCAGATCATCCCGTGGAACTTCCCGCTGCTGATGGCGGTGTGGAAGCTCGCGCCGGCGCTCGCGGCCGGGAACGCGGTGGTGCTGAAGCCCGCCGAGCAGACGCCGGTGAGCATCATGGCGTTCGCGGAGCTGATCGCGGACCTGCTGCCGCCGGGCGTGCTGAACATCGTGCAGGGCTTCGGCGTGGAGGCGGGCAAGCCGCTGGCGTCGAGCAAGCGCATCGCGAAGATCGCGTTCACGGGCGAGACGACCACCGGCCGCCTCATCATGCAGTACGCGTCGGAGAACCTCATCCCCGTGACCCTGGAGCTGGGCGGCAAGTCGCCGAACATCTTCTTCGCCGACGTGATGCAGGAGAACGACGACTACTTCGACAAGGTGCTCGAAGGGTTCGCGATGTTCGCGCTCAACCAGGGCGAGGTGTGCACGTGCCCGTCGCGCGCGCTGGTGCAGGCGTCGATCTACGACCGGTTCATGGAGCGCGCGCTGGACCGCGTGGCGAAGATCAAGCAGGGGCACCCGCTCGATCCGAGCACGATGATCGGCGCGCAGGCGTCCAACGACCAGCTGGAGAAGATCCTCAGCTACTTCGACATCGCGAAGCAGGAAGGCGCGAAGGTGCTGGCGGGCGGGCAGCGCACGGTCCTCGAGGGCGAGCTGAAGGACGGCTACTACGTCGCGCCGACGGTGCTGGAGGGCCACAACCGCATGCGCGTGTTCCAGGAGGAGATCTTCGGCCCCGTCGTCTCGGTCACGACGTTCCAGGACGAGGCGGAGGCACTGGCGATCGCCAACGATACGCTCTACGGGTTGGGAGCCGGTGTGTGGACGCGCGACGGCAACCGCGCCTTCCGTCTCGGCCGCGAGATCAAGGCCGGGCGCGTCTGGACCAACTGCTACCACCTGTACCCGGCGCACGCGGCGTTCGGCGGCTACAAGCAGAGCGGCGTGGGCCGCGAGAACCACCGCATGATGCTGGACCACTACCAGCAGACGAAGAACCTGCTGGTGAGCTACAGCCCGAAGGCGCTCGGCTTCTTCTGAGCGGCGGCACGGCCCGGGGCGGCCCCCCCCCCCCCCGGGCCCCCCCCCCCAACAGGCCCCCAGAGACGCTGCGG
>CBHYLO010000042.1:0-14676 GCA_966128675.1 uncultured bacterium
ATGAAGCCGGGATAGACCGTCAGGCCGGCGCCGTCGATGACGCGCGCGTCGGCGGGCACGGAGACGCCGGCGCCGAGGGCCGCGATCAGCCCGTTGCGCACGACGATCGTGCCGCGCTCGATCGCCGGGCCGCTGACCGGCACCAGCCGCGCGTTGGTGATCGCGTACGTGGAGGGGACGGCGCGCGGGCTGGAGGGCTGCGCGGCGAGCGGCAGGGCCGCACCGACCGCGCCGGCCGCGCCGACCACGCGCGCGAGGCGGGAGAGCAACGCCATGGAGGGGACTCCTGGGATGGACGTCCGGGCCGGGCGCACGGGGGCGGCCGGCCGGATCGGAGGGACGGGATCGTCCCGAGTACGGGGGGGCGTGGCGGACCGTTGGCGCCGGTCGTCCTTCCGTGGCACCCGGCCGCGCCGCGCGGTACGATGCGCGCGGTCCCCGTCCCTCGCCATGTCCCGCCCCCGCTCCGCCTCCCCCCTCTCCCGCCGCGACTTCCTCGTCGGCGCCTCCTGCGCCGCGCACCTCGCGCTCGCCGGCGCGCTGGTGCCCCGCGCCCTGCGCGCCGCGCTCTGGACGCCGTCCGCGGGGCGCGTGGTCGCGCGCGAGCCGTTCGGGGCGCTGGAGCCGGTGGGCGACGGCGTCTGGGCGCTGATCTCGACGCCGTTCGGCGGCGACCGCACGACGCTCTCCAACGGCGGCCTCGTCGCCGGCCGCAGCGGCGTGCTGGCGATCGAGGGGTTCAACACGCCCGCGGGCGCGCGCTGGCTGGCCGAGCGCGCGCGCGAGCTGACGGGCCGCTGGCCGACGCACGCGGTGCTCACGCACTTCCACGCCGACCACGCGAACGGCCTCGCCGGCTACGTGGGCGCCCATGCCGACGGCGCGCGCTGCGCGATCCACGCGACCGCGGCCACGCGCGACGCCGTCATCGCCCGCAACCAGCCCGCCGACGCGTCGCGCGAGGCCGCGCTGCGCGACTGCGTCGTGCTGCCGTCGGGCGAGGGCACGACGCTGGACCTCGGCGGCCGCCGGGTGCGCATCACGCCGCGCGCCGCGCACACCGCGAGCGACGTCGCCATCGAGGTCGAGGACCCGCGCGTGGTGTTCGCCGGCGACCTGCTGTGGAACGGCGTCTTCCCGAACTACGTCGATGCGACGGCGTCGCGCCTCGCGTCGGCCGCGCACGCGCTGCGCCGCCCCGATCCCGTCGTCTACGTGCCGGGCCACGGCCCGCTCGCGCGCCGCGCGGAGCTCGAGCGCTACGTCGCGCTGCTGGACGAGGTGGAGCGCGCCGCCCGCGCCGCGCACGCGCGCGGCGTGCCGGCCGCCGCCGCCGGAGCCGCCTTCGCGCTCCCGCCGTCGCTCGGCGACTGGACGCTGTTCAACCGGGTGTTCTTCGAGCGCGCGTTCGCCGCCTGGTACCGCGAGCTGGGGCTCTGACCGGGCGCCGAGGCGCGGCGCGACCGCTCAGGCGACTCGTCAGGCGACCGCGCGCACCGGCGTCGGCGCGAGGCGCGCGCTCAGCTCCGCGGCCGGCATCGGCCGCGCGAAGTGGAAGCCCTGCGCCAGCTCGCAGCCCAGCGCGAGCAGCCCGTCCACCTGCTCCGGGCGCTCGACGCCCTCGGCCACCATCGGGAGGCGGAGCGCGCCGCCGATCGCGACGATCGCGCGCGTCAGCGCGGGGTCATGCGCCGCGCCGCCCAGCCCGTCCACGAACGACTTGTCGATCTTCAGCTGGTCGATCGGGAAGCGGTGGAGGTACGACAGCGACGAGTAGCCGGTCCCGAAGTCGTCGACGCCCAGCGTGACGCCGAGCGCCTTCAGCTCGTGCAGGCGGGCGAGCGTCGCCTCGGTGTCGGTGAGCATCGTGCTCTCGGTGATCTCCAGCGACAGCGCCGACGCCGGCAGGCCCGCACGCGCGAGCGCGTCGCGCACGTCGGCCACCAGCTCGGGGCTCTGCACCTGCCAGGCGGAGACGTTGACCGCGATGCGGAAGTCGGTCGTCCCGGCGGCGCGCCAGCGCGCGGCCTGCGCGCACGCCTCGCGCAGCACCCACCGCCCGATCGGCACGATGAGCCCCGTGCTCTCGGCGATCGGGATGAACTCCATCGGCGGGATCAGGCCGCGCACCGGATGGCGCCAGCGCGCCAGCGCCTCGGCGCCCACGATGCGGCCCGTCGCCAGCTCCACGATCGGCTGGTAGTGCAGCAGCAGCTCGTCGCGCGCGAGCGCCTCGCGCAGGTCGGACTCGAGCGCCACGCGGTGCAGCGCCGCGGTGTGCATCGTCGGCTCGAAGAACGCGAAGCGCCGCTTGCCGGCGTGCTTGGCCGCGTACATCGCCAGGTCGGCGAAGCGCAGCAGGTCCTCCGCGTCGTCGACCGTCGCGCCCAGCGCGATGCCGACGCTGGCGCCCACGCGCACCTCCCCGCCGCCGATCGCGAACGGCGCGCCGAGCGCGCGCGTCACGCGCTCCGCCACGACCGACGCCTCGCGCTCGTCGCGCACGCGGCGCAGCAGCACCGCGAACTCGTCGCCGCCCAGGCGCGCCACCGTGTCGCAGCCGCGCGTCGCGCTCAGCAGGCGGTCCGCCGCCAGCACCAGCAGGCGGTCGCCCGCCGCGTGGCCCAGCCCGTCGTTCACCGCCTTGAAGTCGTCGAGGTCCACGTACAGCACCGCCACCGCGTCGCGCTCGCCGTCGGCCTCCACGCGCCCCACGCGCTCGCGGAAGAGCGTGCGGTTGGCGAGCCCCGTGAGCGCGTCGTGCGTCGCCTGGTGGCGCAGCTGCTCCTCGCTGCCGCGCAGGCTCGCCACCATGCGCCCCATCGCGCGCAGCAGGCGGCCCACCTCGTCGGGGCCGGCGTCGGGCAGCCCCACCGCGAGGTCGCCGGCGGCCACCCGGTCCACCGCGTGCACCGCCTCCGCGAGCGGTGCGGTGAGCCGCTGCGCCGCCACGCGCGAGAGCACGGCCGCCATCAGCACCCCCGCGAGCCCCAGCGCGAGGCCCACCAGCCACGCGGCGCGCTGCCACGCCCGCTCGGCGCGGAAGGCGCCGCGCAGCAGGCCGCGGTGATGCCGGGCGTCCTCCGCCAGCGCGGCGGCGAGCGCGCGCCGCTGCACCGCGTAGTCGCGCAGCGCCGCCGTCAGGTCGTCGCTCGACTCGTCGGCCATCAGGCGCGTCGTGACCGCGCGGCCGACGGCGTAGTACCGCTCGAAGCGCCGCCGCAGCTCGCGGTCCCGCTGCCGCTCGCTCGCCGGCACGGGCGCGCTCGCCGTCGCCAGGAAGGCCCGCGCCAGCGAGTCGGCGCGCGTGAGGTGCTCGCCGTCGTTCGTCGCGGCCGCGTTCTGGAGCGCGCGCTGCACGTCGGCGAAGGTGTCGTCCAGCCGGTCGCTGGCCTCGACCATCGGGTAGAACAGGTCGCCCATGCGCTCCAGCCGCCGCTCGCCCACCAGCCCGAACGTCACGGTCACGAGCAGCACGAGGCCCAGCGCGACCGCGGTCAGCAGCGGGAAGAGCCGCAGCTTGGCGGCCACCGGCAGCGCGGCATAGCGCCGCTCCCAGAAGCCGCTCACGGCTCCGTCACGGGCAGCACGCGCACGCCCGGCGGCAGCGTGGCGGTCGCGGAGACGTAGCCGACCGCCGCCGGGTGCGCGCGCACGTAGGCCAGCGCCTCGGCCTCGTCCGCGCGCTCGGGGGGCGGCACGTCGCGGCCCGAGAAGATGCGCTCCTGCCAGTACGCGCGGACGGCCGTCACCGAGCGCGCCAGCACGTGCCGCGAGAACGACGCGCGCACCGGCGCGTCGGCCGGCAGGTCCACCGGCAGCGCGGGCTGCCCGCCGGGCCAGCGCGCGAGCTTGCGCAGGAAGAGCCGCGCGAGCGTCTCGCGCGGCAGCGACGGCGTCGGGTTGTCCGCGTGCACCACCACCACGAACGCGCCCACGTGGCCCGCCCGCGCGGGCTGCGCGCCCCCCGGCGTCACCGGCGCGAGCGCCGGCAGCGCCAGCAGCAGCGTGGCGACGCGCAGGAGGTAGCGGGTGAGAGGGGGCATCGGACGCTGGGCGGATGGGCGGCGGTTCCTCGTGAGGATCGGCAGCCGTCACGGACCGACTTGAGCGCGCGCTCGTGACGAAATCGCATGACTCGGCCGGCCCGGCCTCGCCGCGCACGTCCTGCCGGCGCCGGCGCACGGCTGGGCGGCGGCGCGTTGCGCGCGCCGTCGCGCGGGCGCAGCGTTGCGCCCATGTCCCCTCGCGCCCGGTCCGTCCTCGTCGCGCTCGGCGCCGCCGTCGCCGCCCTGGGCTGCCGGCGCCCGGCGCCCGCCGCCGCCCGCCCCGCTGCACCGTTCGACGTCGTGGCGCTCGGCCGCGGCGCGTACGCGGTGGTGCGGCACGAGCCGCCGGCCTTCCTCTTCGAGTCCAACGGCGGCTTCGTCGTCGGCGACCGCGACGTGCTCGTGATCGACGCGCAGTTCACCGCGGCGCACACGCGCGAGGTGATCGCCGCCATTCGGGGCGTGACGCGCCTGCCGGTGCGCACCGTGGTGGTCACCCACGCGCACGACGACCACGTCTCGGGGCTGCAGGTGTACCGCGACAGCTTCCCCGACGTCGAGATCGTGGCGCACGCGGCGACGCGCGACGACCTCGCCGGCGGCTACCGGCAGCGCCGGCGCGAGCTGGTGGAGAACCTGCGCGCGGGCACGGCGCGCTACCGCACGCTGCTGGAGACCGGCCGCACGCGCGACGGCCGCGCGATCGACGCCGAGGAGCGCGCGAGCTTCACGGCGCTGCTCGCGCTGGCGGACGGCTACCTCGCGGACGCGCCGTCGTGGCGGCCGACGCCGCCCACGCGCACCTTCGACGGCGACAGCCTGCTGCTGCACCGCGCGCGGCGCGCCGTCATGCTGCGCCACCTCGGCCGCGGCCACACCGCCGGCGACGTCGTCGTGCACCTGCCGGCCGAGGGGATCGTGTTCGCGGGCGACCTCGCGGCGTGGCCGGTGCCGCTGGTCGGCACGACGTCGTTCCCGGCGGACTACGCGGCCGCGCTGGGCCGCCTGCGCGCGCTGCGCCCGCGCGTGCTCGTGGGCGGCCACGGCCCCGTGATGCGCGACGACGCGTACGTCGCGCGCGTGCAGGCGCTGCTGGAGGCCGTGCAGGCGCGCACCGCGGCCGCCGTCGCGCGCGGCGAGACCGCGGAGCAGGCGCAGCGCAGCGTCGACCTCTCGGACTTCCGCCGCGCGTTCGCGGGCGAGAGCCGCGTGCGCGGCGCGCTGTTCGACGCCTACGTCGCGGCGCCCGCCGTCGCGCGGGCGCACGCCCAGGCGACGGCCGCGCGCGCAGGGTCCGTCACACCCTGAGCATCGCCGCGCGGCCGTGCTCCACCCGGAAGCGCGCCGGCGTCTCGAGCGGCGCGTCGGGCTTCGTCACCTGCGCCAGCGAGTGGTAGTCCGTCTGCCACGCGTCGGCGGTCACGTGGCACGACAGGTAGCCGCGCCGCGCGCTGTGCCACTTGAGCTGCGGGTTCGCCGCCATCGCGGCCTCGGTCACGCTCGGCCAGCGGTCGCTGCCGTCGCCGCCGGACGTGATGCTCGTCCCCACGAACTCCGCCGCCACGAGCGCCGAGTCGGGGCGCCGCGGATCGGCGCGCAGCTCGTTCGCCCAGCTGGAGTGGATGTCGCCGGTCAGCACGACCGTGCGCCCGGGCGCGCGCTCGGCGATGGTGCGCAGCAGCCGCGCCTTCGCGGCGGGATAGCCGCCCCACTGGTCCATGTCGAGCCGCACGGGCGCGCCCGGGTCCTGGTCGAACGAGCCCACCATCACCTGGTTGCCGAGCACCTGCCAGCGCGCGCGCTCGCGGGCGAGGCCGTCGGCCAGCCAGCGCTCCTGCGTCTCGCCCATCAGCGTGCGGCCGGGCTCCGCCCACTCGCCGCACGGCACCACGCGCGAGCCGCCCTCGCACGCCTGCGGGCTGCGGTACTGCCGCGTGTCGAGCATCGCGAAGCGCGCCAGCCCACCCCAGTGGATCGTGCGGTAGATCGTGAGGTCGGCCCACGACCGCGCGCGCGGCACGCGCACCGGCTGGTGCTCCCACCACGCCTGGTAGCCCGCGGCGCGGCGGGCGCGCATCTGCTCCTCGGACTCGAACCCGTTCTCGCCGTGCGTGCCGGCGTAGTTGTTGTCCACCTCGTGGTCGTCCCACGTCAGCACCCACGGGCAGCGCGCGTGCGCGGCCTGCAGCAGCGGGTCCGCCTTGTACTGCGCGTAGCGCCGCCGGTAGTCGTCGAGCGTGCGGATCTCGAGCCCGTGGTGCTGGCGCACGCGGCGCGGCACCGGCGCGCCCTCGTAGATGTAGTCGCCCAGGTGCGTGACGAGGTCCAGCTCCTCGCGCGCCATGTGCGCGTAGGCCGTGAAGAGCCCCTGCTCGTAGTGCTGGCACGACGCCACCGCGAAGCGCAGCGGCGTCATCGCGCCCGCGGCGGGCGCGGTGCGGAAGCGGCCGACGGGGCTCGTCGCGCCGGTCGCGCCGGCGGTCGTGAAGCGGTAGAAGTACCAGCGGTCGGGCTGCAGGCCGTCGACGTCCACGTGCACGCTGTACGACAGCTCGAACGCCGCCGTCGCGCGGCCGCGCTGCACCACGCGCGCGAACGCCTCGTCCTCGGCCACCTCCCACGCGACGACGACGCGCTGCCCGTCCATGCCGCCCTCGGGCTCCAGCGGCCGCGGCGCGAGGCGCGTCCAGAGCACGCCGCCGGTGGGCGTGGGGTCGCCCGACGCGACACCCAGCTGGAACGGGTCGTCGGCGAGGCGCGGGCGCGTCGTGACGCGCCAGACGTTGGGGACCACGGCGCACAGCGCGGCGGCGCGCGTGAGATCGGCGAGGAAGAGTCGGCGGTCCATGGCGCGGAAGAATGGAGCGGTGGCGCGCCGCGCGCGACCCGTGCACGTTGCGCGCGATGCCCGATCGCGACGCCCTCCTGCTCTTCCTGGCCACCGGCTTGGCGCTGAACCTGACGCCGGGGCCGGACATGCTCTACGTCGCCGCGCGCTCCGCGTCCGAGGGGCGCGCCGCGGGCGTCGCGTCCGCGCTCGGCATCGCGGCCGGCACGCTGGTGCACATCGCGCTCGTGGCGTTCGGGCTCGCCGCGCTGCTGGCCGCGGTGCCGGTGGCGTACACGGTCGTGCGGCTCGCCGGCGCGGCGTACCTCGTGTATCTGGGGGTCCGCGCGCTGGCGCGCCCGTCGGCGATGACCGAGCGCGTGCTCGCGCCGGCGTCGCGCTGGGCGGTGTTCCGGCAGGGCGTCGTCACCAACGTGCTGAACCCGAAGGTCGCGCTCTTCTTCCTCGCGTTCCTGCCGCAGTTCGTCGATCCCGCGCGCGGCAGCGCGGCGCTGCAGGTGCTCGCCCTCGGCCTCCTCTTCGACACGTCGGGGACGATGGTCAACCTCGCCGTCGCGCTGGGCGCCAGCGGCGCGGCTGGCCGCCTGCGCCGCAGCACGCGCGCCGCGCGGCTGCTGGAGCGCGCCACGGGCGCCCTCTTCGTCGCGCTGGGCGTGCGGCTCGCGCTGGCGGGGCGGCGGTGAGCGGGCCGACGACGGGGACGCTGGCGGCGATCTGGGTCAAGCGCGCGCACCGCGGGCCCATGGACGCCGTCGCGCGCGCCGCAATGGTCGCCGGACGCGGGCTCGTGGGCGGCGCTGATCGCAGCCGCTTCCGGCAGGTCACGCTGCTGGAGGCGGAGGCGTGGGAGGCGCTGATGCGGGAGACGGGGGGCAGCGCGCCGCCGGTCGCGCGGCGCGCCAACCTGCTGGTGCGGGGCGTCGCGCTCGCGGGCACGCGCGGCCGCGTGCTGCACGTGGGCGGCGTGCGCCTGCGCATCGGCGGCGAGACGAAGCCGTGCGAGCGGATGGACGAGGCCGTCCCCGGCCTCCAGGCCGCCATGCGCCGCACGCCCTGGAGCGGCGGCGCGTACGCCCAGGTGCTCGAGGACGGCGTGCTCGCGGTCGGCGACCCGGTGGCGTGGGAGGATCCGCCTCTCGACGGAATCGTCGGCGCGTGACACCGTGGAGGGTCGCGGGGTCGGCTCCCCGACGCCGCTCGCCCCGCGTCGCTCACCGTCCAGCACGGAGGTGTGAGATGATCCTCGTCCGCGACGTGTTCCAGCTCCGGTTCGGCGCCGCCCGCGAGGCCGTCGCGCTCTGGCGCGACGGACTCGAGTTCCTGCGGCGCGGCGGCCTCGCGAAGGACGTGCGGCTCCTCACGGACCTCGCGGGCCCGTACTACACGCTGGTCCTCGAGTCGACCTACGACGACCTGTCGACGTTCGACCGCGAGATGCGCGAGGCGATGACCGACGAGTGGCGCGCCTGGTACCAGCGCTTCGTCCCGCTCGTGCAGTCGGGCCACCGCGAGGTGTTCAACATCGTCGGCAGCGACGTGCCGCCGCTGCCGCGCGCCCAGGCCCGCGAGCGGCGGACGGCGGGCGCGGATGCGGTGCGGCTCGACTGAAACGACACTGCGGGCTGCGGGCTGCGGTCCGAGGATCCGCAGCCCGCAGCCCGCAGTGCGCGAGGTGGTCAGCGCGTGGGCTTCGCCGCCGGCGCCTTCGTCCCGGCGTCGCGCAGCACCATCCGCTGTCCCTCGTAGCCGAACGTCAGGCGGCCGCTCTTCTCCAGGTCCGCCAGCAGCGCGCGCGTCGCGCCCAGCTCCACGTCCACGTTCACCGGGCGCGCCAGCAGCGCGGAGTCGGGCACCAGCAGCGTGAGCCCGAACCAGCGGTGCGCCTCGCCGATCGCCTCGCGCAGCGGGCGGCCGCGCAGCACCATGCGGTTGTCGGCCCACGCGAACGCGCCGTCGCGCGCGTCGTTCGCGACGTCGCGCATCTCGCCGTTCGCGCCGACCTCCACGTAGTCGCCGGCCGCCAGCGTGCGCGTCTCGTCGCCCTGGCGCGCGCGCACCGTCACCGTGCCCTCGCGCACGCGCACCAGCGTGCGGGCGTCGGCCGGGAAGGCGCGCACGTCGAACGCCGTGCCGACCGCGGTCACCATCGCCTGCGGCGTGCGCACGTGGAACGGGCGCGTGCCGCCGTCCTGCACGTTGAACGACGCGGCGCCCTCGAGGGCCAGCGCGCGCATCGGCTCGCCGAACGACGGCGGGATGCTCATCTTCGAGTCGGCGCCGAGCGTCGCGCGGCTGCCGTCGGTGAGCGTCAGCGCGGCGCGCTCGCCCGGACGCGTCACCCGCACGCGCAGGTCGGGCGCCGAGAGCGCGCTGTTCACCGCGACGTCGCCGCCCGCGCGGTCCATCCACCGCATCCCGAGCGTGAACGCCGCCGCCAGCGCGACCGCGATGATCACCGGCGCCACCCAGGGCGGCCGCTTGGCGACCGACGCGAGGTGCTGCGCCGCCTCGTGGCGCGAGTGCTCGTGGCGCACGTCGGCGTCGTGCTTCGCGTCCGGCGGCGGCGCGTGCAGGATCGCGCTGACGTGCGCCCACGCGGCGTCCACCGGGAGGTCGCCCGGGATCGCGTGCGCGCCCGTCGTGCCGGGCTTCACCCCCTCGCGCTGCTCGAACCGGTGCAGCGCGGCGCGGCGGCTCTTCTCGCGCACCGCGCCCTCGTGCACCGAGCGCTGCAGGAAGTGGTCGAGCGCCTCGGGCGTCTCGAACTGGGCGCGGTCCGCCCAGACCCGCAGGAAGGCGCCCTCGACCACGCGCGGCGCCACCGCCGGATCGTCCAGCTCCGCCCGCGCCTTGTCGGCGAGCTGCGGGTAGTTGGTTCGGAACAGGCGCTCGAGCGCCTGCTCGTCCCCATGCCGGAGGTTGGTGAGCACCTCACGATCGATCGGAACGGTGGCGGGCATACGTCCTCCGTCGGGAGAGCCGGTCGGACCACGGGCCGGTGCGACGGTCGCCCGCGGCACAGCACGCGCGCAACAGGGTTTCCCCGACAAGCCGTACTGGCTTCCCTGACAACACCGCCCAGGCCGCCAGCCGCCGACGTCGCCAGATTCCACGGGCCGTCCGACGCCACTCACGCTCCGCCCCCGCCGTGTTCCTGTACGTCCTCGACCTCATCGGCGTTGCCGTCTTCGCCGTCAGCGGCGCGCTCGCCGCCGGCCGCAAGCGGCTCGACCTCATCGGCGTGCTCGCCCTCGCCCTCGTCACCGCGATCGGCGGCGGCACCATCCGCGACGTCCTGCTCGACCGGCACCCGATCTTCTGGCTCGCCGACCGGCGCTACATCCTCGTCATCACCGCCTCGGCCCTCGGCACGGTGTGGCTGGTGCGGCGCCAGCGCACGCGCCCGCACGACACCGCGATGCTCGTCGCCGACGCGCTCGGCCTCGCGCTGTTCAGCGTCTCCGGCGCGCAGATCGCCGAGCGGGCCGGCATCTCGGCCGCGGGCGGCATCGTGCTCGGCACCGTCACCGGCGCGGCCGGCGGCGTCCTGCGCGACGTGCTGAGCGCGGAGATCCCGCACGTGCTGCGTCCCGGCAGCCTGTACGCGAGCGCCGCCATGGCGGGCACCGCGGTCTACTTCGCGCTCGAGGCGATGGGCGTCGCGCGCGGCGCGGCCACGCTGTCCGGCATGGGCGTCGTCGCCACGGTGCGCCTCGCCGCCATCTGGTGGGGGCTGGAGCTGCCCGAGTTCCGGCTGCACCAGACCGACGAGCACCCCGTCGGCGACGCGCGCGGCGCCGCGCACGGCGGCGCGCACGACGCCTCGCGGGACGCGCCCCCCGACGCATAGCTTGCGGGCGCGCGGCCGTCCGGCCGCATCCGCCCCTTCCCGACGCTCCGCATGTCCAACGCCCGCCGCGCGCTCGCCGCCCTCGTCGCCGCCGCCGCGCTCGCGCTCCCCGGCCGACTGTCCGCCCAGCTGCGCGACGCCCGCGTGCTCTCCACCGAGGCCGCGCGCCGCGCGCTCGCGGCCGCGGAGGCCGAGGCGCGCAAGAACAGGTGGGACGTGTCGATCGCGGTCGTGGACGCGTACGGCGAGCTCGCGGCGTTCCTGCGCCTGGACGGCGCGCCGCCGCTCAGCATCGAGCTGTCGCGCGCGAAGGCGCGCACCGCGGCGCGCTTCCGCCGCCCCACCAAGTCGCTCGACTCGTCGATCACGGCCGGCCGCATGGCGCTGCTCAACGCGGACAACGGCCTGCCGATGGAGGGCGGCGTGCCGATCGTCGTCAACGGCGTCGTCGTGGGCGCGGTGGGCGTCAGCGGCGTCACGTCGCAGCAGGACGCGGTGGTCGCCGCCGCGGGCGCGGGTGCGGTCTCGCCCTGACGCCGCCGGGCCGCGCGACGCCGTCTCGCTGGCGCGCGCGCTGTCCAAGCTGGGCGTCTGCTCGCGCCGCGACGCCGAGGCGTGGGTGCGCGCGGGGCGCGTGCGCGTGGGCGGCCGCGTGGTGCGCGAGCCGTCCCACCGCGTCGATCCGGGGCGCGACGCGATCGCCGTCGACGGCGACACCGTGCGCGCCGCCGCGCGCGTCTACCTCGCCATGAACAAGCCGCGCGGCGTCGTCGTGTCGCGCGAGGACGCGCGCGGCGCGCCCACCGTGCACGACCTGCTGGCGACGCATCCGGCGGCGTCGCGCGTCGCGCACCTCTCGCCCGTCGGACGGCTCGACAAGGCGAGCGAGGGGCTGCTCCTCGTCACCAACGACACGCGCTGGGCCGCGCGCCTGCTCGATCCCGCGTCGCACGTCGACCGCACCTACCACGTGCAGATCGACCGCGTGCCCGACGACGCGCTGCTGGACGCGCTGCGCGCGGGCGTCGCCACGCCCGAGGGCGACACGCTGGCCGCCAGGGCGGTGCGCGTGCTGCGCAGCGGCGGCCGCACGGCGTGGCTGGAGGTCGTGCTCGACGAGGGACGCAACCGCCACATCCGGCGGATGCTCGCCGCCCGCGACGTCGAGACGCTGCGCCTCGTGCGCGTGGCCATCGGCCCGCTCGCCCTCGGCGACCTGCCGAAGGGCGCGGTGCGCGCGCTCACGGCCGCGGAGCAGCGCGCGCTCGCCACCGCCCCGTAGCCCCGATGCCGAAGCGCCTGCAGACCTACGCGACCGACGCGGTCACGGTCACCTTCGACCCGAACCGGTGCATCCACGCGGCGGCGTGCGTGCGCGCGCTGCCGCTGGTGTTCGATCCGCGCGAGCGCCGCTGGATCCGCCCCGAGCTGGCGCCCGCGGCCGACGTGGTGGCGGCGGTGATGCGCTGCCCCACGGGCGCGCTGCGCGCCTGGGCGCCGGACGGCGCGCACGCCAGCGCGCTGCCCGACGCGACGCTGACCGTCCGCGCCCGCCGCGACGGCCCGCTGTACGTGCGCGGGCCGGTGCGCGTCGTCACCGAGGCCGGGGAGATCGTCGTCGAGGACGAGCGGGTGGCGCTCTGCCGCTGCGGCGGCACCGCCAACGCCCCGTTCTGCGACGGCAGCCACACGGCGCGCGGCTTCACCGACCGGCCGGCGCCCGCGCCCTGACGCGGGCCGCACCCGCGGCCGGTGGCCGGCCGGCCGCGGCCCGGCGATCTTGTGGGCGGCCGGCGGGTACTCCGGCGGGGCGCGGCCCTCTCCGCTCGCGCCCGCCGTCGCTGGTCCGTGCCTCC
The DNA here is from genome assembly GCA_966128675.1 of uncultured bacterium. Taxonomy (GTDB): domain Bacteria; phylum Gemmatimonadota; class Gemmatimonadetes; order Gemmatimonadales; family Gemmatimonadaceae; genus Roseisolibacter. The sequence continues at coordinate 12,604 of CBHYLO010000042.1, forward strand.
CACCCTTCCCGTCCCCATGTCCGACGCGCTCTCCCGCCGCGAGTGGCTCGCGCGCGCCGCCGCCGGCGTCGCCACGCTCGCGCTGGGCGGCTCCGCCCACGCCCTCGTCACCGCCCCCGGGCCGGTGATGACCATCTACAAGACGCCCGAGTGCGGCTGCTGCCAGAAGTGGGTCATGCACGTGGCCGCCGCCGGCTTCAAGCCCGCCGTCAACGACGTGCAGGACGTCGAGCCGATCAAGCGCCGCCACGGCGTGCCGGGGGCGCTCCAGTCGTGCCACACGGCGCTCGTCGACGGCTACGTCGTCGAGGGCCACGTGCCCGCGGCGGACATCCGTCGCCTGCTCAAGGAGCGCCCGAAGGTGAAGGGGATCGCCGTCGGCGGCATGCCGGTCGGCTCGCCGGGCATGGAGGTCCCCGGCACCCCGGCCGACCGCTACGAGGTCACGGCCTTCCTGGCCGACGGCACCACGCGGCGTTTCGCGTCGCACTGAGCCGCGTCCGCCATGCTCCGACGCTTCCGCCTCGCCGCCGCGCTCCTCGCCGTCTCGCTCGCCGTCGCGGCGCCGGGCGGGGCGCAGGCCGTCACGAAGGACGCGCCCGCGGCCGGCGCCCCGGCCGCCCGCGCGGCCGGCTCCACGCTCGTCGTGCTGGTGCGGCACGCCGAGAAGGCCGCGGAGCCGGCCGACGATCCGCCGCTGACCGAGCTCGGGGCGACGCGCGCGCGGGCGCTGCAGGCCGCGCTGGCCGACGCCGGCGTGCAGGCCGTCGTCGCCACGCCGCGCCGCCGCACCTCGGACACGGCGCGCCCGCTGATGGACGCGCTGGGCCTCGCGCCCGAGATCGTCCCGCTGGCGGGCGACCACGTGAAGGCCGTCGCCGACGCCGTGCGGCGCCACGCGGGCCAGGTCGTCCTCGTCGTCGGCCACAGCAACACGATCCCCGCCATCATCGGCGCCCTCGGCGGCCCGCGCCTGAAGGACCTGTGCGACGCCGAGCATTCGAACCTGTTCGTGCTGACGCTGCCGGCGGAGGGCGCGCCGCGCCTCATCCGCAGCCAGTACGGCCCCGCCGATCCGGCCGGCGCCGCGAGCTGCGCGGCCGCGGGCGCGATGCGCTGACCTCTCTCTCCCGAATCACACCATGGACTTCCGCATGCGCCCCACCGTGCTCGCCGCGCTCGTGCCCGCCCTGCTCGCCGCGCCGGGCGCGATGCGCGCGCAGCCCGTCCAGAAGAGCGTCGGCGCACCGACGGCCGCCGCGCCGGTCGTGCTCCCCGGCGGCTGGGCGATGCGCCTCGATCGCGACGGCGCCAGCACGGCCGGCCTCGCGTTCGCGGCGATGGGCACGGGCTACCACGCGACCACGGGCCCGTCGGGCATCTTCTACGACCCGTCGATGACGGCGACCGGCGCGTACACGGCCGAGGCGACGTTCACGCAGACGAAGGCGCCGGCGCACGCGGAGGCCTATGGCCTCCTCTTCGGCGGCACGGGGCTCGGCGGCCCGCAGCAGAGCTACATGTACTTCGTCGTGCGCGGTGACGGGAAGTACCTCGTGAAGCACCGCGCGGGCAGCGAGGTGCACACGCTCCAGGACTGGACCGCGCATCCCGCCATCAAGCCCGCCGATGCCGCGGGCAAGGCGACGAACGCGCTGCGCGTGCGCGTCGCGGCCGACTCGGTGCGCTTGGACGTCAACGGCACGCAGGTGCTCGCGCTGCCGAAGATGGGCACCGACGGCATCGTCGGCGTGCGCGTGAACCATCAGCTCGACGTGCACATCGACGGGTTGAAGGTCACGCCGGCCGCGAAGTGAGCGCGCCGTGGATGCGGTCCGGCTGTCGCGCGTGACGACCGCGCTCGTGGTGGCCGGCGTGGGCGGCGTCGCGGGGCACGTGCTCTGGCCGTTCGCGCCGGGCGCCGGCGTGCTGCGCCCCACGGCCTTCGTGACGCTGATGCTGGCGACGGGGGCGCTGCGCGGCTGGCGCGAGGCGGTCGTGCGCGAGGCGCCGGCCGTCGGCCGCATGGCCATGCTCTACGCGGCCGGCGCGCTCGGGGTGGCGCTCCTGGGC
>CBHYLO010000043.1:0-14224 GCA_966128675.1 uncultured bacterium
CCGCGCTGGCACCGCTCGCACACGCCGTAGATCACCAGCCGGTGGCGCTGCCGCGCGAAGCGGTGCCCCTCCGCGATCAGCGTCGTCATGCGCTCCAGCCGCTCGTCGCGGAACTCGATCACCGCGCCGCAGGTCGTGCACAGCAGGTGCTCGTGCTGCGGCTCGCCGCGCGCGGGCTCGTAGCGCCGGAAGCCCTCGCCGAAGTCGCGCTCCACCGCGAGCCCGCTGCGCACGAGGAGCTCGAGCGTCCGGTACACGGTCGCCGTGCCCGGCGCGGCGCCGCGCGCGGCCAGGGCGCGCGCGATCTCCTCCACGGACAGGTGCCGGTCCGAGCCCAGCACCACGTCCGCCACCGCCAGGCGCGGCGCGGTCACGGGCAGGCCGTGCTCGCGCAGGTAGCGGCGGAACGCGTCGATCACCGATCCGGCAGCGGGACGCCGAGCAGGCGCGCGACGCTCGCGGCGTCGAGGCGCTCGGGGTCGGACGCGTCGCCCGAGCGCTGCTGCACGCCGCGCACGACCGCCTCCACCGTGACGAGCGGGGCGTCGGCCTCCTCGCGCACCTCGACGTCCCACTTGCCGCGGTCGGGCCCCTTCAGCACGAGGCGGTAGCGCGCCGTGAACACCGTGTGCCGCCGCCGCGTGGCCGACGCCGCCGCCGGCGGCGCGGACTGCTCCGGTACTGCCTCCAGGATCTCCTCGACCGACGCGGGCTCGGTGATCGGCTCCGCATCCGGCTCCGGCTCGGGCTCCGCGACCTCCGCCTCGGACGCCTCCACCTCGGCCTCGGCCTCGACGACCGCGTCCGGCGGCGGCCCGGCGGCTTCCTCCGTCGGATCGCCGTCGGGCACGGGATCGCCGGGCGGCGTCTGCTCCGCCTCGGCGATCGGCTCCGCCGCCTCGACGGGCGCCTCGGGCGCGGCCTCGGGCGCGGCCTCGGGCGGCGTGTCCGGCGTCGCCGCCAGCACCGCCACGCCGCTCTCCATCCCGCCCTGCCGCATGGGCGCGAACAGGTGCAGCTCCACCAGCCGCGACAGCGGCACGCGGGCCGTCACCTCGCGCACGAAGCGCTCGCGCGTCTCCTCGGCCAGCCGCGCGACGCCGAACGTCGGGCGCTGATCGCCGGTCCCTCCGGCCGCGGCGCTCATGCGCGCGCGGCCTCCGCCGCGGTGCGCGTGGCCGTCGACGCGACGCGCGCATCCAGCTCGCGCTCGACGTACAGCCGCAGGATGTGCAGGAAGTCCTGCGCGTTGGTCACCACGCCGAACGCCTGGTGCGTGCCTCGGTCCTTCAGCTTGCTCACGACGAACTCCGACGAATCGACGCAGATGGTGGGCAGCTCGTGCAGCGCGGGCCAGTCGGCCGGCGACGTGCCGCGCGGCCGCGACGTGGGACGCCCGGTGGCGCGGTCCTCCATGACGAACGCCGGCAGCATGTTGCCGGTCGCGATCGCGTGCAGCGCGGTGGCCACCAGCACCGCCATCGTCGCGCGGGTCGTGTGCGCGCGCATCGCGTCCTGCGCGGCCACGGCGTCGGTCAGCACCTCGGGGAGCGGCCCGTCGTCGCGGATCGAGCCGCACAGCACGAACGGCACGCCGCGCTCGACGATCGCGTGCATGATGCCGTCCGTCACCGTGCCCTCGCGCACCGCCGCGGCGATCGAGCCCGCCGCGCGCACCTTGTTGATCGCGCGCATGTGCAGCCCGTGGCCGCCGGCGCTCGCCTGCCCGCGCTCCGTCATGCCGAGCGTGGTGCCGTAGATCGAGGCCTCGATGTCATGGACCGCGACCGCGTTCCCCGCGAGGAACGCGCTCACGAAGCCGTGGCGCACGAACCACGTCATGTCGGCGCGCGCGCGCGAGTGCACCATCGCCGGCCCCGCGACCCACACGACGTAGCCGGCCCGCTCGCGCTCCTCCACCAGCAGCCGCGCCATCTGGCCGTAGTCGATCGGCTTCTCGCGCGAGACCTCGCTGGTCATGAACTGGAACTCGTCGCCCCCGTCCACCTCGCCCGCGAACACGGCCGCGTGCACGAAGATCCCCTCCGCGCCGTCCTCGGCCCGCCCGACGGCCACCCGGTCGCCGGCGCGCACGCGGCGCCCCTCGCGGGCCCACAGGTCGCCCGCGCCGTCGAGCACCAACGCCGCGTCCATCCGCGGCTCCGCGGGCAGGCGCCACTGGCCGGCGACGCGGACGTAGGTCGGCAGGTTGGTGGTCGTGAAGAAGCCGTCGGGCAGGACGCCATCGGCCGGCGCGGGCACGAAGCGCGCGTCGGGCGCGTCGGCGAAGCGTGCCGCGGTGAAGTCCGGGTGGTGGAAGGTGTGCACGCGACGAATCTCGCCGGGTCGCGCGGCCGCGTACAGGCGCGCCGGCCGCCGGACTCGACCGGGCTGCGACTCCCCTCGCACTGAAGAGACCCCGAAGGCGGGGCCCGCCGCGCTCAGAGCAGCGCCACCGGGTCGCGGTCGAGCGCCACGCGCAGCCCGTCGCGCTTCGGCACCTCGAACCGCTCCACGAAGTAGCGCGCCACGCGCGTCAGCTCGCCCGGCTGCTCGGCCTTCAGCAGGAAGTGCCAGCGCCAGCGCTGCTTCACGCGCTCCACCGGGCACGGCGCCGGCCCGATGAGCGTCACGCCGGTGGTGCCGCGGCGCGTCATGAGCGCGCGCACCCACGCCGCCGCGTGCTGCGCCACCGCCGCCGTCGTGTCCTCGCGCGTCCCGCTGACGATGACGTTCGCCAGCCGCACCATCGGCGGATACGGCGGCGACTCGCGCCCCTCGGCCTCCTCGCGCACGAAGCCGTGGTAGTCGTGCGACAGCGCGCAGCGCACGGCGTGGTGCGTGGGCACGCGCGTCTGGATCAGCACCCGGCCGCCCTTGGGCCCGCGCCCCGCGCGCCCGGCCACCTGGCTGAGGAGCTGGAAGCAGCGCTCCGACGCGCGGAAGTCGGGCAGGTTGATGCCCGTGTCGGCGTCGATCACGCCCACCAGCGTGACGTTCGGGAAGTCGAGCCCCTTCGCGATCATCTGCGTGCCGAGCAGCACGTCCACCTCGCCGTTGCCCACGCGGTCGAGGATCTCGGCGTGCGCCCACTTGGCGCCGGTCGTGTCGACGTCCATGCGCGCGATGCGCGCCGACGGATAGCGCTCCGCGAGGATGCGCTCCACCTGCTGCGTCCCGAGCCCGCGCTGCTTCAGCGTCTCGCCGTTGCAGCGCGCGCACCGGTCGCGCGGCGATTCCTGGTGCTGGCAGTAGTGGCACACCAGCCGCTCGGGCGCGCGGTGGTACGTCAGCGAGATCGAGCAGTTGGGGCAGACCGAGACGTCGCCGCAGTCGCCGCACTGGATGAACGCCGAGTAGCCGCGGCGATTGAGCAGCAGGATGCTCTGCTCGCCCTTCGCCAGCGTCTCCTCCAGCGCCTTCTGCAGCGGCGCGCTGAGCACCTGGTCCACCGGCGACTTCGGGGCCTCGCGCGCCGCCTTCCACGCGGCCTCGCGCCCGACGCGCAGGTCGACGACCTCCACCGACGGCAGCTGCGCGCCGCCCACGCGCGCGGGCAGCGTGAGCAGCCTGAATTTCCCCGCCTGCGCGTTCGCCCAGCTCTCCAGGCTCGGCGTCGCGCTGCCGAGCACCACGACCGCGCCGGCCGCGCGCGCGCGCACGATGGCCACCTCGCGCGCGTGGTAGCGCGGCGACTCGCCCTGCTTGTAGCTCGACTCGTGCTCCTCGTCGACGATGATCGCGCCGAGGTCCTCGAGCGGCGCGAAGACGGCGGAGCGCGCGCCGACGGCGATGCGCTTCTCGCCGCGGCGCAGCGCGAGCCACGCGTCGTAGCGCTCGCCGTCCGAGAGGGCCGAGTGCAGCACGGCGATCTGGTCGCCGAACGCGGCGCGGAAGCGGTCGACCGTCTGCGGGGTGAGCGCGATCTCGGGCACTAGCACGATCGCGCTGCGGCCGCGCTGCTCCACCACGCGGCGCAGCAGCTCGATGTAGACGAGCGTCTTGCCGCTGCCGGTGACGCCGTGCAGGAGGAAGGTCTCCCCCGCCCCGCCCGCGGCCATCGCCTCCACGGCCGCCTGCTGCGCGGCGCTCGGCACGTGCGCCGCGTGGGCGGCGACCGCGCGCGTCGCGAACGGATCGCGCGCCACCACCTCGTCCTCGACCGTCGCCAGGCCGCGCGCGACGAGCCCCTTCAGCACCGACGGCGAGAACTTCAGCTGCTCCAGCAGCTGGTGCACGGCCGCGCGGCCGCCGTTGGCCTCCAGCAGCTCGTAGAGCGCGCGCTGCTGCGGCGAGCGCGCGAAGATGCGGTCGCGGTGCAGCAGCGACTCCACGTGGCGCGCGATGGTGGCCACCCGGTGCGTGCGCTGCGAGGGCGTCGGCGCCGCGGCGCCCGTCAGCAGCGCCGGCAGCGCACAGCGCAGCGCGACGCCCATCGGCACGACGTAGTAGTCCGCGATCCACCGGCACAGCGCGAGCAGCGACGGCCCGAGCGCGGGCTCGGCGTCCGGCACGTCGAGGATCGCCTTCGGCGTGACGCTCCTGCCACCCTTGCCGCGCAGCGTCGCCGGGTCGCCCGGCCCGAGGTACACGCCGATCTCCGTCGTCCCGCGGAACGGGACGACCACGCGCGTGCCCGGCACGAGCGGGTGCCGCGACGCGGCGGGTGCCGCGTACGTGAACGTGCGGAAGAGCGGGAGCGCGAGCGCGACCTCGGCGAGCGGCGGGTCGGCGCGCGTCTCGTCGAGGAGCGAGGGCTGCGGCGGGGCGGTCACGCCGAACGATAACAGCCCCGCGAACGCGCGCGCGCCGTCGCCTCCAGCGCCTACCGTCGCCTACCGGCGCCTAGCGGCGCGTCACCCCGAGCCCCGGGCCGTCCGGCAGGCGGATCGCGCCGCCGGCGATGGTCGCGCCGGCGTACGGGTCGTCCGAGAGCAGCGCGGCGCCGTCGAGGTCCGCGCAGTCCAGCAGCGGCGCGAGGTGCGCCGCCGCCGTGATGCCGAGGCTCGTCTCGATCATGCAGCCGGCCATCACCAGCAGGCCGTGCGCGCGCGCGGTCGCGATCAGGCGCATCGCCTCGCGCAGGCCGCCGCACTTCGCGAGCTTCAGGTTCACGCCGTCCACGACGCCGGCCAGCCGCGGCACGTCGCTCGCCATCACGCACGACTCGTCGGCCACCACCGGCAGCGGCGAGCGGTCGCGCACGAAGCGCATCCCCTCCAGGTCGTGCGGCGGCAGCGGCTGCTCGATGAACTCGACGCCGAGCGCCGCCAGCAGCTCCCCGATCTCGAGGGCGCCCTTCGCCGTCCAGGCGGCGTTCGCGTCGACGCGCAGCACCTTGCCCGGCGCCTCCTCGCGCACGATGCGGATGATCTGCTCGTCGCGCGCGAGCCCGCGCGGGCTCCCGAGCTTGACCTTCAGCACGGGATACTGCGCCGCCTCCGCGACCCGCGCGCGCAGCACCGCGTCGTCGTCGGCGATGGCGATGGTGAAGCTGGACGGCGGCGCCTTCGCCGGATCGAGCCCCCACAGCTTCCACAGCGGCACGCCGAGCCGCTTGGCCGCGAGGTCGTGCAGCGCCGCGCTGACGCCGGTCTTCGCCGCGCCGTTGAAGCGCAGCGCCGCGTGCATGCGCGCCTCGGCCTCCTCCAGCGACCACGCGTCCAGGTCGCCGATGGCCCCCTCGAAGCGCCGCACCGCCTCCACCACGCTCTCCGGCGTCTCGCCGTAGAACCGGCTCGGCGCCGCCTCGCCCCACCCTTCCGCGCCGTCCGCGTCGCGCACGCGCACGGTGACGGTGCGCCACTCGCTGGCGCCGCCGCGCGAGATGACGAAGGGATGCGTCGTGTGGACGGGAACGATCTCGGTGGCGAGCGTCAGGCGGGACATGGAAGCGAGGTTGGTAGTATGGAGCGGTGTTCGCGAGAGCGGCGGACTGCGGGCTGCGGATTCGACGGCGAAGCGTCCCGAGCGGCCGTGGATTCGCGGTCCGCAGCCCGCAGCCCGCAGCCGTCTGGTCAACGCGCCCGCGAAGGCGTCGAGCCGCCGCGCCGCGCCCGCCACGCCCCGCGCAGCTCGGGCGCGCCGCGATCCATCAGGAAGCCCAGCAGCGCGTCGGAGAGGTCGTCGGCGCGCTGGAAGCGCTCGTCGGCGCTCTTGGCCCGGCAGCGCATGACGATCGCCGCGAGGCCCGGCGGCACGCCCGGCGCCGCGACCTCGATCGGCACCGGCGCCTCGTGCACGTGCTTGTAGCCCACCGCGTACGAGTCCGCGCCGTCGAACGGCGGGTCGCCCGACAGCATCTCGTAGAGCAGCACGCCCAGCGCGTAGACGTCGCTGCGGCCGTCGAGCAGCCGGCCCATCGCCTGCTCGGGGCTCATGTAGTGCGGCGTGCCCATCGCGCGGCCCGTCGCCGTCAGCCGCGCGTGGAAGCGCGCGCTGGCGATGCCGAAGTCGGTCACGATCGCGTGGCCTTCCTCGTCGAACAGCACGTTGTCCGGCTTCACGTCGCGGTGCACGACGCCGTGGCGGTGCGCGTAGTCGAGCCCCTGCGCGGCCTGCGCGGCCACCGCCGCGGCGCGCTCCGCGGCGATCGTGCGGCGGCCCGCCATCGCGTCGGCCAGCGAGCCGCCGCCCAGGAACGGCATCACGAGATACTCGACGCCGGGGCCCCACCCGTAGTCGAGGATCGGGCAGATGTGCGGATGCCGCAGCCGCGCCGCCGCCTCGGCCTCGCGGCGGAAGCGCTCGCGCATCTCGGCCTCGCGCGCGAGGTGCGGGTGCAGGACCTTGATCGCCAGCGGCGTGTCGAGCACCGCGTGGCGCGCGAGGAACACGCTCGCCATGCCGCCGCTCCCCAGCCGCCGCACGACGAGCATGCGGTTGCCGGTCGCGCGGCGCAGCGCCGAGAGCTCCTCGTCGGGCGGCTCCTCCGTGGGGCGCGCGGGCAGCGCCGGCAGCACGCCGTCGCAGCGCGTGCAGCGCGGGAGGCTGGCGCGGGTCCAGGTGCCGCAGTCGGGACAGAACATGGCGGCTGGCGGGAGGCGGGTGGCGGGAGCGGCGGACGAGGAGGGACGGCGGGGCGCGGCGGATCGCGTGGTCAGCCGCGGAACTGCATGCGCACGAAGTCGTACGGCGGCCACGGCCCGCTCAGGCGCAGCTGCAGCCCCGGGCGCAGCTGCGCCTCGCGCGCCACGGCCTGCTCGAACTGCGCCCAGCGCGCGCGCTCCACCAGGAACGACGCGTACGCGGCGGCCGGCTCGCCCAGCTCCTCGGCGCGCAGCACGAGCAGCGACACCGCCTCGCGCCGCAGCGCGCGGAACGGCTCCGCCGCCTCGGCCACCAGCGCGTCCGACTCGGCGCGCTCCTCGCCCGGCGCGCCGGGATCGAGGTGCAGCGGCGTCGCGCGGTTCGCCGCGTCGGTGTCCGCGGCCCACGACACGGTGACGCGCGCGGCCGCGCGGTCCTCCACGAAGCCGAGCGCCTCGACGAGCGAGAAGTAGTGGAGCTCCAGCCAGCTCGCGAGCGCCTCGCGCGACCGGAACACCGTGCCCGGCGGCGCCGGCACGATGGAACGGCGCGCGAACACGTCGTCGACCACGCTCCGGTGCCGCTCCAGCGCGACCGCGCCGAGCGGCTCCGCGGTGTACGGCGACGGCTCGACGACCGCGCCGACGTCCCGGTAGACGACGAGGTCCGTGTCGGGCAGCACCGCCTGCGCCGCGTCGTGGTGCGCGGTGTCGAGCCCCACGAGGCCGAACAGCCGCAGCCCCACGCGCGGGGCACGCCCGGGCACCGCGCGGCCGGGGCCCGGCGTGAGGCGCGACGCCTCGCTCACGACCGCGTGCTCCGCGGTCGCGCGCTCCGTGCTCGCGCGCGGCACGGGGTACTCGACCGTCGTGCGCGGCACCGTGACCTCGGCGGTCGCGGGCGGCTCGGCGTCCGGCGTCGCGTCGGGGCGTGGGCCGGGGCGCGTCTCGGGCGGCATGGTCACGGCGTTCTCGGGGCGTCGCGGCGCGTCAGATGATGCGGCGCCAGCGCAGCACCGCGAGGATGCACGCCGCGATCAGGAGCTGCGCGCCGAGCAGGAGCCAGAAGCCGTGCGGATGGTGCGCGAGCGGGATGTGCGAGAAGTTCATCCCCCACATGCCGCTCACGATCACGAACGGCAGCGTCACCGTCGCCACCACCGCCAGCGCCTTCGACGACTGCCCGAGGCGGTTGGACACCTGCGACAGGTAGCTGTCCAGGGTGCTCGACAGCAGCTCGCGGTAGGCGTCCAGCGAGTCGTTGATGCGCAGCACGTGGTCGTACACGTCGCGGAAGTACAGCTGCGCGCTGGGCGGCAGCAGCTCGTTGGGCCGGTTGGTGAGCTGGTTCAGCATCTCGCGCTGCGGCGCGAGGTGGCGGCGCAGCTGCAGCACCAGCCGCTTCACGGAGAAGATGTCGCGCAGCGCGCTCTGGTCGAAGCGCACGAACACGCGCTCCTCCAGCCCGTCCAGGAACTCGTCGACGCGGTCGAGGATCGGGAAGAACTCGTCCACCGCCTCGTCGAGCACCGCGTGCAGCAGCCGCGCGGGGCCGCGCGCCAGCACGTCGATCCCCTGGTCCACGCGCGCCCGCACCGTGTCGATCGCCGTCGCGCCCTGCCCGTGCACCGTCACCACCCAGCTCGGGCCGAGGTACGCGTACAGGTTCAGCGTCTCGATGTCGTACGGGTCGCTCGTGTCGTCGCAGAAGCGCACGCCGCGCGCGACGACGAACAGGTACTGCTCGTGCTCCTCGTACTTGACGCGGCTCTGCGGGTTGAGCGTGTCCTCGATGGTGAGCGGGTGGAAGTGGAACACCTTCTCCAGCAGCGCGTGCTGCGAGCGCTGCGCCAGGTCCACGTCCAGCCACAGCTGCCCCTCGCCCGACGCGAAGACGCGCGTGAGCTCCTGCAGCGACAGGTTGCGCTGCACCGTGCCGTCGGGCGCGCGCCAGACGCTGAACGGCGTGCGCGCCCCGGGCTGCGTCGCGTGCGTGCCGGTCGCCGCGGCGACCGCGCCGTCGGGGCGCGCGCCGGTCGTCATGCGCCCCGCGCGTGCGGCCACTTCACGCCGCGGATCACCTGGAACCCGACCGCGCGCTCGCGCGACAGCTCGCGCAGCAGCGACTCCTCGCGGCCCAGCGCGTCCAGCGCCTCGCGCCACCCGCGCCGGCGGAACGCGCGCCCGACGATCTGCACCTTCTGCTGCCACGTCAGCTGCGGCCCGTCGTTCGGCCCCTCGGCCGCCTCGTCGGTCCAGTCCTGCACCTGCAGGTCCACCACGCCCGCGTCGCGCAGCATCTGCTTCCACTCCATCAGCATCTGCGGACGCATGCCGAGCCGCTCGACGAGCAGCGCGCGCGCCGCCGGCGAGATGTCGGAGCTCCACGTCAGCTGCAGCAGCACCACCGCGCCCATCGGCTTCACCACGCGCGCCAGCTCCGCCACCGCGCGCGCCGGGTCGGCCGCCGCGGCCAGCACCGGCTCGCCCACCGCCGCGTCGAACACCGCCGTCTCGTGCGGCAGGTCGTCCAGCGGCGCCTGCTGGAACGAGAGCGGCAGCGGCGTCCCCGCGTCCAGCAGCTCGCGGAAGCGCTCGTCGGCCGCCTCGATGCGCTCGGCCTCGGGATCCACGCCCGTCACCGCCGCGCCCGTGCGCTCGGCCAGCCACTCGCAGCTCGTGCCGTCGCCGCAGCCGGACACCAGCACCTCCTGCCCCGCGGACACCTCCAGCAGCTCGCCGACCTCGCGGTACAGCTCCTCTCCCGCGGCGCGCCAGCGCCCGAAGACCAGCTCCTGGACCAGGCGGAGGACCGCCGGGGAAACGTGAGGCAGCGCGTTCATCGCGGGAAGGATCGGCACGTCGCCCGACCGGGCGTCGTCCGGCTCATTGCAGAGCGTGCAGGTGCACGACGCAGGCCTCGCCCACCCGGTCGGGAGCGTAGCCGCCCTCGAGCGCGCTCACCACGCGCCCGCCGCACCAGTCCGCCGCGCGCGCCACCAGCGCCCGCGTCATCCGGTCCACGTCGTCCAGCTCCAGCGTGAAGGCGCCCAGCGGATCGCCCGCGAGGCAGTCGAAGCCCGCGGAGACGAGCAGCAGCTCGGGCGTCCAGCCGGCCGTCGCCGCGTCCACCGCGCGCTCCCACGCGTCCCCGTAGCGCTCCCGGGGAAGGCCGCCGGGCAGCGGGACGTTCCAGACCGTGCCGTGCGGGCCGCGGTCGTCGGCGGCGCCGGTGCCCGGATACCAGGGCCACTGGTGCATCGACACGAAGCGGATGCCGGGGTCGTCCTGCACCAGCGCCTGCGTGCCGTTGCCGTGGTGGACGTCCCAGTCGACGATCAGCACGCGCTCCAGCCCGTGGCGCCGCCGCGCGTGGTGCGCCGCCAGCGCGACGTTCCCGAACAGGCAGAAGCCCATCCCCGAGGCGCGCAGGGCGTGGTGCCCCGGCGGCCGCACGGCGGCGAAGGCGCGCCGCGCCGTCCCGGCCATCACGAGGTCGAGGCCGTCCAGCACCGCGCCGGCGCCGGCGGTCGCCGCGTCCCACGAGCCCGCGCTGACCACCGTGTCGGCGTCCAGGCGCCCGCCGCCCGCCTCGGCCATGCTCCGCACCACGTCGACGTAGCCGGGGTCGTGCGCGAGGGCGAGCGCCTCGGGCGTCGCGTGGCGTGCCTCGACGTGCTGCAGCGCCTCGAACAGCGGGATGTCGCGTCCGACGGCGCGCAGCACGGCGCGCAGCCGGCCGACGTGCTCGGGGTGCTCCCACCCGGTGTCGTGGCGGCCGCAGTCGGAGTGCGACACGAACGCGACGGGCGCTTGCGTGGGGACGGGGTGGGCCATGGGGGCAGCGCGCGGCCGGAGCCGCGTCAGCGGATCGGGCGCCGGCGCCGGTGCGCGAGCAGGAAGATCGAGCCGTCCTGCGCGCCCGCCTCGGCGATCGAGGCGTTCTCGTCCAGGACCTCGATCCCGCCCAGCTTCACGACGAAGTCGTCGTGGTACGCCGCCTCGGGGAACAGCGCCTCCAGCGCCGCGACCTTCACCGCCAGCACCGGCTCCGTCGCGGGCGCGCTGATGCGCACCGCGTCCCACACCTCGGCCATCTGCACGCGCACCGTCCAACGGTCGGCGGCGTCGGGGGCGCCCAGCACCAGCACGTCCGCGCGCGAGCGCAGGTTCGTCACGAAGGGCGCGCTCACGGCTGCGTCTCGGTGCCGGTGGCGTCGTGCGACCCGTCCGTGCGGTCCTCGGTCGGGTACGGCGGCAGCGTCGCGAAGAAGCGGCCGACCTGCTGGTCGAAGATGTAGGTCGACCCGCTGACGCGCGTGCCGTTCTCGGCGGGCTGCACGCCGATGATCAGCTCCTCGCCGCCCTGGCCGCGGAGGTTCACGTACGTCGGGCCCTCCTTCTCGACGAAGGCGGCGTAGATCCCCTGGCGCCCCGCGAAGAACCGCTTGGCCGCCGCCAGCACCTCGGCCGGCGCGAGGGTGGTGTGGGTCTCCTGGAGGGTCCGGCCGAGCTGGTAGTTCATCGGGGGGCCGCGGAGCGGCGGAACGGGACGTCGGGCGGGTCCGCGACGCGCCGGCCAGCGCTCACCCGTGCCACGGGATCGCGGGCACTCCCAGGGCGGGCGTGCCCAGCGCGCTGTACGGATCGACCGGCGGGTAGAAGTCGAGCGGCAGCTCGACCGTGAAGGTCGACCCCTGCCCGACCGCCGACACCAGCTCGATGTCGCCGCCGAGCAGCCGGGCGATCCGCCGGGCGAGCGCCAGGCCGAGCCCCGAGCCGCCGTACCGTCGCACCGCCGAGCCGTCCACCTGCCGGAACTCGTCGAAGACCATCTGCTGTGCGTCGGGCGGGATGCCGATGCCGGTGTCCTGCACCCGGTACGCCACCCGCCCGTCGCGCACCTCCACCGCGGCGATGACCTCGCCCGCCGCGGTGAACTTGTACGCGTTGGCCAGCAAGCTAACGAGGATCTTCGCGATTTTCTTGCGGTCGCTGCGGAGCGGCGGCAGGAGCGTCGTCGGCTCCTCCACCCGCAGCGCGACCGTAGCCGCCCGACCGGTCGCCTGGGCGATCGCGTCCTGCAGCGGCGCCCGCGGGTCGCACTCGTCCACGTGGACCTCCAGCCCGCCGCGCTTGAGCGTCGTCAGCTCCAGCAGGTTGTCGATCAGGTCGAGCAGCCGGCTGCCGGCGCCGCGCACCTTCACCAGGTCCTCGCGCTGCGCCTCCGTCAGCGGTCCCGAGAGCTCGTCCAGCATCAGCGCGACGTAGCCCTGCACGGCGGCCAGCGGCGTGCGCAGCTCGTGGCTCATGTTGGCCAGGAACTCGTCCTTCACGCGCCGCGCCTCGAGCACCGCGACGTACTGCCGCTCCAGCTCCGCGTTGCTCTCGACGAGGGCCGCGTTGGCGCGCCGCAGCTCGTCGATCAGGTCGGCCTTCTCGGCCGCCGCGGCCAGCTGGTCGGCCACCACGCGCAGCAGCCAGCGCTGGTCGTCGGCCAGGCGGCTCTCGTCGGCGAAGTAGAACGCGATCGCCCCGAAGACGTGCGGCGTGCTGCCGCCCGAGCCGTTGCCGGCCAGCGGCAGCGCCACCAGCGCGCGGAAGCCCAGCTCGCGCGCCACGTCCTGCCAGTCGGCGAGCGCGGGGTCCGCGAAGACGTCGGGCACCTCCACCATGCGCCGCTCGGCCGCCGCCTCGCCGCTCGGGCCACTGCCCAGGCGCACGCGCGCGTCGCCCATCCAGCGGGCGTAGCGGTCGGGCCAGTTGTGCGCGGCCGCCAGGCGCATCGTGTCGCCGTGGCCCTCGCGCACGTACACCGACGCGAACGACGCGCCCAGCAGCGGCACGATGCGCTCGAGCGCGAACTGGTACAGCTCCTCCAGCCGGTCGGCGGTGTGGAAGGCGCGCGCGATCTCGCGCACGGCCGCCAGCTCGCGCAGCGCCAGCTGCGCGGTGGCCGCGGCCTCGTCGGCCACCTTGGCCATGGTTCGTTCGACGGGTGAGGCGCGCTCGAAGTACGGCTCGACCACGACCTCGTGGGCCGGCTCGGCCACGACGTCCCCGGCGACGCCGTCGTCCGGCCCGGCCGCGGACGGCGGGCCGGCCGGCGGGCCGAAGAGGTCGGGCTCTGCTTCCGGAGAGACGCGCACGGCGACCACGGATCGGGGAGCGGGCGGCGGAGTTCGGCGCATGGCGGGACGAACCGCGTCCAATCTAGGCGCGGACCGCCTTCGGACCAGACGAGTTCGCCCGGGTCCGGGTTACGGCCTTTCCGCGGACGCTCAGCCGCGCGGCCGCTTGGGCGAGAGCGCGCGGACCTCGACGCGGTGCACCAGCACGCCCGGCGGCGTCGCCACAAGGTGCGCGACGGCCTCCGCGACGTCCTCGGGGAGCAGCTGCCACGCGACGTCGCGCGCCCGGGGCGGCGAGAAGTCGGTCGCCACGGAGCCCGGGCTCACGACCGAGACCTTCACGCCCGCGTCGCGCACCTCGAGCATCAGCGACTCGGCGAAGCCCATGACGGCGTGCTTGGTGGCCGCGTAGCACGTCCCGCCGACGAACGCGCTGCGCCCCGCGATCGAGCCGACGATGACGACGTGCCCCGCCTCGCGCGCCACCATGCCGGGCAGCACCGCGCGCGTGACGTGGAAGAGCGCGTTGAAGTTCACGTCCACCATGCGCCGCCACTCCTCGGGCGACAGCTCCAGGAACGGCTTCAGCACGCCGATGCCGGCGTTGTTCACCACGACGTCCGCCTCCAGCCCGTCGAGCGCCGCGTGCACCGCGTCGGCGTCGATGACGTCGAGCGGGATGGGGCGGCAGCGGCCGCCCTCGCGCGTGATCTCGTCGGCCAGCGCCTGCAGCTCGTCGCCGGACCGGGCGACGGCGACGACGTCGTGCGTGGCGGCGAGGCGCCG
Source organism: uncultured bacterium (assembly GCA_966128675.1). Lineage (GTDB taxonomy): Bacteria > Gemmatimonadota > Gemmatimonadetes > Gemmatimonadales > Gemmatimonadaceae > Roseisolibacter. The sequence goes on from CBHYLO010000043.1 coordinate 13,946, forward strand.
CGCGATCGCGCGGCCGATGCCGCGCGAGGCACCCGTGACGAGGGCGGTGGGCATGGGAGGGCGAGTTGGTGGACGGTCCATCCGGTCGGATGGCGGGCCCGCAGAAGATGCGTCCGCGGGCCCACGCGCCGCGACCCGTGCGCAGGGGCGCCGGACCCGAACGCCATTGGCAAGGAAGCGATCTGAGAAGAGCGGATAACGGCGGATGGCTACGGTGGCGGGCGAGATACCTCGCCGCCACGCGGAGCCAAACCCACATATAGGATCTGCTTAAGATAT
>CBHYLO010000044.1:0-14186 GCA_966128675.1 uncultured bacterium
CGAGCACGAACCGGTCGCGCACGGAGACCGGGCGCCCGTCGATCGGGCGGGCCTGGAGCGCGAGCGTGTCGCCGTCGGCCGCGTTGCGGATGCGCACCGTCCGGCTCGCGCGCGGCCCCACCTGCCCGAGGAACACCTCGCCGAAGCCCGCGCGCGGCAGCACGTACAGGTTCGCGGCGACGTCCGCGTCGTTGCGCACCTCGAGCGTGGCCGTCGGCGTGCGGCGGCCGACGCCCAGGAAGCAGCCGCCGAGGCAGGCGGCCGCCGCCGCGGTCGTGGCGATGCGCGCGCGCCCGGTCACGTGGCGGCGCGGGGCAGGGCGGTGTAGACGCGCGTGATGTAGCCGTGGAACTCCTTCATGTAGCTCGTGAGGAAGTCGCGCGTCGCATCCACGGTGACCTCGCCGTCGTCGGTGACGAGGTTCGGGGTGAACTCGATGTACGCCTCGATCTGGTTGAACATCGGCGAGTTGCAGAAGGCCATGATGCTGCGCACGTGCTGCTGGCCGACGGCCGTGCCGATCTTTCCCGGCGACGTGCCGATCACCGCCGACGGCTTGCGGTGGAACGAGTTCTGGCCCCATGGGCGGCTGGCCCAGTCGATCGCGTTCTTGAGCGCGCCGGGGATGGAGCGGTTGTACTCGGGCGTCACGAAGAGCACGGCGTCCACCGACGCGATGGCGTCCTTGAGGGCGCGCGCGGGCGGCGGATAGTCCGCGTCGTAGTCGTACGAGTACAGCGGCAGCTCGCCGATGGGGATCTCGCGCATCGCGAGCTCGGGCGGCGCGAGACGCGTGAGGGCGAGCGCGAGCTTCCGGTTGATCGACGCCCTGGCGAGGCTGCCGACGAAGTAACCGACGGTGAACGGGCTCACGGGAGGTCTCCCGGCGAGAGGATGCCTGCGGCGCTGTCGCGTGCGGCAGGCGCGCCGCAACGATCACGCCGCGGCGCGCGCGGGGCCGACGGACTCCGCCGTCGCCGTGTGGCCGCACGATTGTTGCGGCCGCGAGGCACGCCCTTTCACGCACGCCCACGCGCTTGCACGTGCGTCCCACGGATGAGGAGGTTCCGCATGAACGGCTTCGATGACAGGGTCGCCCTCGTCACCGGCGGCGGCTCCGGCCTCGGCGAGGCGATCGCCAAGGCGCTGGCGGCCCGGAAGGCGAAGGTCGTCGTCTCGGACATCAGGCTGGAGGGGGCCGAGCGCGTGGTGCAGGAGATCACGCGGGCCGGCGGGACGGCGAGCGCCGTGCAGCAGGACACGGCGAAGGCCGCGGACAACGAGCGCGTCGTGGCGCATGCGGTGCAGACGTACGGCGCGCTGCACTACGCCGTGAACAACGCCGGCATCGGCGGCGCGCAGGCCCCGGCGGGCGACGTCGACCTCGCCGACTGGGACCGCGTGATCGCGATCAACCTGAACGGCGTGCTGTACGGGATGCGCTACCAGATCCCGGCGATGCTGCGAGCCGGCGCCGCGCGGTGCGCGATCGTCAACATGGCGTCGATCCACGGCATGGTCGCCGCGATCGGCAACGGCGCGTACACGGCGGCGAAGCACGGCGTCGTCGGGCTGACGCGCAACGCGGCCGCCGAGTACGGGCCGCAGGGCCTCCGCATCAACTGCGTCGGGCCGGGCTACATCGAGACGCCGCTCCTCGCCGACCTGCCCGCGGAGCAGAAGGCGGGCCTCGTCGCCAAGCACCCGCTCGGCCGGCTCGGCCGGCCGGAGGAGGTCGCGCCGCTCGTGCTCTTCCTGCTCTCGGACGAGGCGTCGTTCATCACGGGCGGCTACTACCTGGTGGACGGCGGCTACACGACGGTCTGAGCGCGGCGCGGTCGGGCGCGCGCGCGGGTCACGAGCTTCTCCGCCTCGCGGGCCCACAGGACCACGCTCGCGGCGCCGAGGCAGCGCAGCCAGTCGGCCGCGGTGAGCGCCACGGTGCCGAACGCCCGCTGCAGCGGCGGCGTGTAGACCACGAGCAGCTGCAGCGCGACCGCCAGCCCCAGCGCGCCCCAGAGCCAGCGGTTGGTGAAGGGGTGCGCGAACGCGCTGCGCTCGTCCGAGCGGGCGTTCAGCGTGTTGCACAGCTGCGCGAGCACGAGCGTGGTGAACGCCATCGTCTGCGCGTAGGCGAGGCTGCCCGTGCCCTCCACGAAGCCGCCGGGCAGCGACGCGTCGAGCACGAACAGCGTGGCGCCGGCCATGGCCGCGCCCACGACCGCGATGCCGCGCCACATGCGGGCGGTGATCACGCCCTCGCCGGGCGGCCGGGGCGGGCGCGCCATGAGGCCGTCCGCGGCGGGGTCGACGCCGAGCGCGAGCGCGGGCGCGCCGTCGGTCACGAGGTTGATCCAGAGGACCTGCGTGGCGAGCAGCGGCAGCACGACGCCGCCCTCCGCCCGCCGCAGGCCGATGCGGTCGGCGAGCAGCACGCCCAGGAACATCGCCAGCACCTCGCCGACGTTCGACGAGAGCAGGAAGCGCAGGAACTTGCGGATGTTGTCGAAGATCGCGCGCCCCTCCTCCACCGCGGCGACGATGGTCGCGAAGTCGTCGTCGGCGAGGACCATGTCGGCCGCCTCCTTCGACACGTCGGTGCCGGTGATGCCCATCGCCACGCCGATGTCGGCGGTCCGGAGCGCCGGCGCGTCGTTGACGCCGTCGCCGGTCATCGCGACGATGGCGCCGCCGCGCTGGAGCGCCTGCACGAGCCGCAGCTTGTGCTCGGGGTTCACGCGCGCGTACACCGAGACCTCGCGCACCGCGCGCTCGCGCGCCGCCTCGGGCAGCGCGTCCAGCTCCGCGCCCGTGAGCGTGCGTCCGTCGGCCGCGATCCCGAGCTCGCGCGCGATGACGGCGGCCGTGCGCGGATGGTCGCCGGTGATCATGATCGGCCGGATGCCGGCCGCGCGCGCGCGGGCGACCGCCTCGCGCGCCTCGGCGCGCGGCGGGTCGATCATCCCGATCAGCCCCGCGAACGCGAGGTCCGACTCGACGTCGGCGTCGGGGACGCCGTCGTGGTCGCGGTCCACCGCCTCGGGCGCGACGAGGCGCACCGCGACGCCGAGCGTGCGCAGCGCCTCGCCGGCCAGCGCGTCGTTCGTCGCGAGGATCGCCGCGCGCCGCTCGGGCGTGAGCGGCCGCGAGTCCTCACCCACGAGCTCGCGCGTGCAGCGGCCGAGCAGGACGTCGGGCGCGCCCTTCGCGAAGACCACGAGCTCCGGGCGCTCCGCGTCGCGGTGCACGGTGCTCATGAGCTTCCGCTCGGAGGAGAACGGCCGCTCGGCGACGCGCGCGAGCTGCGCGTCGAGCGCGTCCGCCGCGAGCCCCGCCTTCCGCGCCGCGACCAGCAGCGCGCCCTCGGTCGGGTCGCCCTGCACCTGCCAGCGTCCGGCGCGCTCGCTGACGGCGGCGTTGTTCGCGCGGTCCGCCGCGGCGAGCGCGCGCTCGAGCTCGAGCCGGAGCGGGCCGTCGACCGCGCGGCCGTCGGCGGCGCACACCTCGCCCTCGGGCGCGTAGCCGGTGCCGCCGAAGGTGACGCGGCCGCTCGCCGTCGCGACCACGCGCACCGTCATCTCGTTGCGCGTGAGCGTGCCCGTCTTGTCCGACGCGATCACGCTCGCGGAGCCCAGTGTCTCCACCGCGGCGAGGCGGCGCATGATCGCGCGGCGGCGCGCCATGCGCTGCACGCCGATCGAGAGCACGGCGGTCACGACCGCCGGCAGCCCCTCGGGCACGGCTGCGACCGCGAGCGCCACGCCGAGGATGAGCACCTCCACGATGGCCGTGAAGCCGTGCACGTCCTCGACGACGAGGATCGTGGCGATCATCACGACGGCGATCGCGACCACCACCGCGCCGAGCACGCGGCCGGTCCGGTCGAGCTCCCGCTGGAGCGGCGTGCGCTCGTCCGTCGTCTCGTGCAGCAGCCCCGCGATGCGCCCCATCTCGCTGCGCATGCCCGTCGCGGTGACGAGCGCGCGGCCGCGCCCGTACGTCACGGCCGTGCCGCCGAACACCATCCCGTGGCGGTCGCCGAGCGCCGCATCGGGGGCGGCGGGCGCGACGTCCTTCGCGACCGGCAGGCTCTCGCCCGTGAGCGCGGCCTCCGCCGTCTGGAGCGCGGTGGACTCCACGAGCCGCCCGTCGGCCGGCACGGTGTCGCCCTCCTCGAGCAGCATGACGTCGCCGGGCACGAGCTCCGCGGCGGCGATGCGCCGCCGCTCGCCGCCGCGGACGACGGTCGCGGCGGCCGCCGTCATCGCCCGGAGCGCGGCCACGGCGGCCTCGGCGCGCGCCTCCTGGACGTAGCCCATCGTGGCGTTGAGCAGCACGACGGCGAGGATGGCGAGCGCCTCGTAGGGCAGGGCCGCGTCGCGCTCGTACGCCCAGAGCCCGGCCGAGATCGCGGTCGCGACGAGCAGCAGGAGGACGAGGACGTCGCGGAACTGCGCGGCGAAGCGGCGCCACGCGGGCACCGGCGGGCGCGTCGCGAGCTCGTTGCGCCCGACGCGCGCCAGGCGCGCGCGCGCCTCGTCGTCGTCGAGGCCGCGCCGCGCCTCCGTGCGGAGCGCCGCGGCGACGTCCGCGGGCTCGCGGTGGTAGGCGTCGGCCAGGTCGGTCACGCTCGCGTGCATCGTTCCGGCCCCGTGCGGTGGATGGCCCGGCGCCCCCGCCGCGGCCGCGGCCGACGTCTGGTTCCAGGCACGAGGGCTGGTGCAACGTAACCCCGTGGCGCGCCGGTTCGCGGACGGTCAGGTCGTGCAGGAGCCCCCTGTTCCGCGACCCCCGGCGCCCTCCGGCCGCCGGTGGGCGTCCCGCCGCGGGGCGGCGCCACGGCGCCGGTGCGGAACGTCGTATGTGTTGACAAAGAGTGTCATAACACCTATATTCCTACTCGTGAACGGTGCCGGGGCTGTCCGCGGAGGCGGCACGTCGCGCCGTCAGATACGTGTTGCAACATCCATGGTCGTGACGTCGAGTCGGCTTGCGGCCGACGCCGCCGCGGCCGTCCTGCAGCGGACCTCAGACCGGAGGAATCTCCCATGCGCGTCCTCATCATCGGCGCCGGCAACATGGGCCGGGGCATCGCCACCCGCCTGGTCGCCGGCGGCCACGAGCTGACCCTGTTCGACGTCGATCCCGCGAAGTCCGAGGCGCTCGCGACCGAGCTCGGCGGCACCACGCCCGGCGGCGCCCGCGTCGCCCTGGCGGAGACGCCGGCCGAGGCGGTGCCGGGGAGCGACGTCGTGATCCTCGCGAGCTGGTACGGCGCGAACCTGGACGTCGCGCGTCAGCTCGGCGCCGCGCTCGACGGCAAGGTCGTCGTCGACATCTCCAATCCGCTCAACGAGACCTTCGACGGCCTCGTGACCGCGCCCGGCACCTCGGCGGCCGAGCAGATCCGCGCGGTGCTGCCGGGGGGCGCGAAGCTCGTGAAGGCGTTCAACACCACCTTCGCCGGCACGCTCGTCGCCGGGCAGGTGGCGGGGCAGCCGCTCGACGTGTTCATCGCGGGCGACGACGCGGGCGCGAAGGACACCGTCGCCACCCTCGCGCGCGGCGGGACGCTGAACCCCGTCGACGTCGGCCCGCTGGTGCGCGCCCGCGAGCTGGAGGCGCTCGGCTTCCTCGGGATCTCGCTCCAGGGGCCGCTGGGCACGGGCTTCCAGAGCGGCTGGAAGCTCCTGATGCCCGCCGCCGGCGCCGCGCAGGGCTGAGCGCGGGCGGCGGGATGCGCTACCGCGGCTGCACGGTGGGCGTGAACGCGACGCCGTCGGGCGTCTCGCCCGCCGGCAGGTAGCCAAGGATCCGGCGGCCCGCCACGTCCAGGACGGCGACGCGCCCCTGCTTGCTCAGCGAGAGGAAGGCGTGTCGGCCGTCGGGCGTGAGCGTGATCCCCTGCGGGCCGCCGCCCGCGACGGCCACGCGCCCCAGCTCGCGCCGCGACGCGCGGTCGATGACGCGCACGACGTCGCCGTTCATGTCGGGGATCAGCACCGTGCGCGCGTCCGGCGTGAACAGCACGCGATAGGGCCAGTCGACGCTGTCGGCGGCGGTCGTCACGGCGCCGCTCGCGACGTCCAGCACGCTCACGCGGTGGAGCGCGTTGCTCCCCACCCACACCTCGCGGCCGTCGGGCGTGACGCCGATGGCCTCGGGGACGTTCGGCACCGGCCAGCTGCGCACGAAGGTCCCCGCGCGCAGGTCGAGCCGCGACACGCTGTGGCTTCCCATGTTGCCCGTGAACGCGGTGGCGCCGTCGGCGGCGACGGCCACCATGTGCGAGCCGGGCGCCTGCGTCGGCACCGCGCGCCGCACGACGCCCTCGCCCACGTGCACGATCACGACGTGGCCCGTCGCCTCGGACGTCACCGCGACCAGCGAGTCGCCCGGCAGGAACGCGAGGCCGTGCGGCGCGCGGTACTCGCCGAGCGGGATGGTGCGCAGCACGCGCGCCGCCGGCACGTCGACGACCGTCAGCGTGGTGCCCGCCGGCCGCCCGCCGTAGTCGGTGACGACCGCGGTCCGCCCGTCGCGCGACAGCGCCACCTCGTGCGGGCCGGCGCCCGTGGGCAGCGTCGCCAGCGTGCGCCCCGACGCGACGTCCAGGATCGTCAACGTGGACGGGCGCTTGTTGGTGACCACGAGCGTGCCGGTCACGCCCGGCACCTGGGCCGCGAGGCGCGCGGCGCCCGCGGTGAGGCCCAGGGCGAGGCCGGCGGGCAGGCAGAGTGCGCGCGACGCGGCGCGGCCGAGCGGGAGGCGTGGCATGGTGGGGCGAGGGCGGGATGGAGGATCGGGCGCTCCCTCCCAACCTAGGGCGCGGGCCGCAATGCGCGACGGCGGCACCGCCGCGCGGGGGCGTGGCGGTGCCGCCGTGTCAGCCGCGACGCGGCCGGGAAGCGGCCGGATCAGGCCTGGCGCCGCCGCAGCGCGATGAGCGCGAGCCCGGCGATGCCCGTGCCGAGCAGTGCGTACGTGCTGGGCTCCGGCACCACGGTGCCCGTGCCGCCGCCCCCGGCGGCGCCGCCGATCCGGACCTGGCTGACGTCGTCGATGTTCGTGATCGCCATGTTGACGGTCGTCGTCAGGTTGACGCTGCTCATGCGCTGGCCGTTGATCGCCGTGATGGTGAAGTAGTTCTCTCCCGACGCCCCCAGCGCGAACGTCTGCAACGCCTGCTGCCCGTTGTCCTCGGTCACGAGGAAGTTGACGCTGCCGACCAGGGCGGCGTCGACGTTCAGGATCAGCGACGTGAACGTCGCGCCTGGAAGGTCGATCGTCAGGTACGTCAGCGTGCCATCGGCCGCCTCGACGCGGGCCTGCCCATTGGCGGGGGCGACGAGGTCCTCGATCGACGAGAAGCGCACCTGGAACCCGGTCTGGTTCGTGGTCCCGAAGATCGGGTTGCCCGTCAGGCCGGTGTTGAGCAGGACGTTCTCGTCCGGCTGCGGGATGTTTCCCGAGAAGAAGACGATGTCGGCGCGCGCGGCGCCGAGGGGGGCCGCGAGCATCGCGGCCGCGGTCGTGAGACGCAGGATCGCTTGCCTCATCGTGCTCCTCCCTTGAAGTGAGCGGCCGAACGGGCGCGCCCATAGTGGGGAGTTGGTGGCAACCTGGCAACTGTGGCGCGGTTGCACCACCACGCGGGCATGGCCGGCGTGTCCCGGTCGTGTGCCGTCGCGCGAAATGCCATGTGGGATAAGGGTTTCCGCGCGATCCTCCGGTCGAGCGGCGCGCTCGGCGGGATTACCGTCCGGACAGGCGACGCCCCGCCGGCCGGTGCCCGGCGCGGCCCATTGACGGCAGCGCCCGGCGGCAGTCGATTGGGCCGCAGGACGGCTTTCCGTTGGCACCGCGCTCCGCATCCCGGAATCGGTCGCACATGGCGCATGCTCCTCTCCCGCTCCTCCGCCGCGGCTTCGGCGAGACGATGCGGCGCGACGCGTGGTGGGTCCAGCCGGTCGTGGTGTTCACGATCCTGGCGTCGTTCGTCGCGTACGCGACGTGGGCCGCGTTCCAGAACGCGCACTACACCCACGGCCCGTACCTCTCGCCGTTCTACTCGCCCGAGCTGTTCGGCAGCTCGCCGCACGCCTGGTTCGGGCCGAAGCCCGCCGCGTGGCCCGCCTGGCTGCCCTTCTCGCCGGCGCTGCTCATCCTGCCGTTCCCCGGGCTCTTCCGCTTCACCTGCTACTACTACCGCGGCGCGTACTACAAGGCGTTCTGGGCCGATCCGCCCAGCTGCGCGGTCGGCGAGCCGCGCACGGGCTACCGCGGCGAGCGCTCCTTCCCCCTGATCCTGCAGAACGTCCACCGCTGGTTCCTGTACGCGGGCCTGGTCTTCCTCGCGATCCTCGCGTCCGACGTGTGGAAGGCGATGTGGTTCGCGACGCCGGGCGGCGGCACGGAGTTCGGCATCGGCGTCGGCACGCTCGTCCTCGCGCTCAACGTCGTCCTGCTGAGCTGCTACACGCTGGGCTGCCACTCGCTGCGGCACCTGGTGGGCGGCATGCTCGACGAGCCGTCGCGGCGGCCCGCGCGCAAGGCGGCGTACGACTGCGCGAGCTGCCTCAATCGCTGGCACATGCGGTGGGCCTGGATGAGCCTCTTCGGCGTCGCGTTCGCGGACCTCTACGTCCGCCTGTGCGCGATGGGCATCTGGACGGACTGGAGGCTCGTGTGAGCGCGACCGCACCCGAGGACTACCAGACCGTCGAGCACGACGTGCTCGTCATCGGGGCCGGCGGCGCCGGGCTGCGCGCCGCCATCGAGGCCGCGGCCGACGGCGTGCGCGTGGGCCTCGTGTGCAAGTCGCTGCTCGGTAAGGCGCACACGGTGATGGCGGAGGGCGGCGTCGCCGCGGCGCTGGCGAACGTGGACGACCGCGACAGCTGGCGCGTGCACTTCGCCGACACCATGCGCGGCGGCCAGTACGTCAACAACTGGCGCATGGTCGAGCTGCACGCGAAGGAGGCGCCCGAGCGGGTGCGGGAGCTGGAGGCGTGGGGCGCGCTGTTCGACCGCACGGCGGACGGGCGCATCCTGCAGCGCAACTTCGGCGGGCACCGCTACCCGCGCCTGGCGCACGTCGGCGACCGCACGGGGCTCGAGATGATCCGCACGCTGCAGGACCACGGCGTGCACGCGGGGATCGACGTGCACATGGAGTGCACGGTGCTCACGCTGCTGACCGACGGCGGGCGCGTGAGCGGCGCGTTCGGCTACGACCGCGAGCGCGGGCGCTTCCGCCTCTTCCGCGCGAAGGCCGTCGTGCTGGCGACCGGCGGCATCGGGCGCGCGTACAAGATCACGAGCAACAGCTGGGAGTACACGGGCGACGGCCACTCGCTCGCGTACCACGCCGGCGCGGCGCTGCAGGACATGGAGTTCGTGCAGTTCCACCCCACGGGCATGATCTGGCCGCCGAGCGTGCGCGGCATCCTGGTGACCGAGGGCGTGCGCGGCGAGGGGGGCGTGCTGCGCAACAGCGACGGGCGCCGCTTCATGTTCGACGACATCCCCGAGAACTACCGCCCGCAGACGGCGGACAGCGAGGACGAGGGGTGGCGCTACACGCAGGGCGACCGCAACGCGCGCCGCCCGCCGGAGCTGCTGACGCGCGACCACGTCGCGCGCTGCATCGTGCGCGAGGTGCGCGAGGGGCGCGGCAGCCCGCACGGCGGCGTCTTCCTCGACATCTCGTGGATCAAGGACCGGCTGCCGAACGCCGCGGAGCACATCAAGCGGAAGCTGCCGAGCATGTACCACCAGTTCCGGCAGCTCGCCAACATCGACATCACCAGGCAGCCGATGGAGATCGGCCCGACGACGCACTACGTCATGGGCGGCGTGCGCGTGGACGGCGACACGCAGATGTCGACGGTGCCGGGGCTGTTCGCGGCCGGCGAGTGCGCCGCGGGGCTGCACGGCGCGAACCGGCTGGGCGGCAACTCGCTCTCGGACCTCCTCGTCTTCGGCAAGCGCGCGGGGGAGCACGCGGCGCGCTTCGCGCGGGCGCACGGAACGGTCACGCTCGACGTGGCGCAGGCCGACGCCGCGGCGCGCGCCGCGCTCGCGCCGTTCGACCGCGCGGCGCGCGGCGACGGCGCCGAGCAGCCGTACCACCTGCAGGAGACGCTGCAGGAGCGCATGCAGGAGCTGGTCGGCATCGTCCGCACCGAGCGCGAGATGCGCGAGGCGCTCGGCGCCATCGAGGAGCTGCAGCGGCGCGCGGCGCACGTGTCCGTGCGCGGGAACCGCGAGTACAACCCGGGCTGGCACACCGCGCTCGACCTCGCGCCCCTGCTCACCGTGGCCGAGGCGATCACGCGCTCGGCGCTGGAGCGCCGGGAGAGCCGCGGCGGGCACTTCCGCGAGGACTTCCCGGAGAAGGACCCATCGCTCGCCGGCTTCAACCTGGTCGTGCACAAGGGCGCCGACGGCGCGATGCAGCTCGCGCGCGCGCCGATCCCGCCGCTGCCCGCCGAGCTGGCGGCCATCATCGAGGAGATGCAGGGATGACGACGACGGCCCCGCCCGCGCCCGCGCACGGCGGCGACGCGTACACCGCCGCGCAGGCGGCGCAGGACGCGGGCGCCGCGCACGGCACGCGCACGCTGCGCGTCTGGCGCGGCGCCGGCGGCGCGGGCGCGTTCACGGAGTTCACGACCGACGTCGTGGAGGGGATGGTGGTGCTCGACGCCATCCACCAGATCCAGGCCGAGCAGGCGAACGACCTCGCCGTGCGCTGGAACTGCAAGGCGGGGAAGTGCGGGTCCTGCTCGGCCGAGATCAACGGCAAGCCGAAGCTGATGTGCATGACGCGGCTGGACGAGCTGCCGACCGACGCGCCGATCACCGTCGAGCCGATGCGCGCCTTCCCGCACGTGCGCGACCTGGTGAGCGACGTGTCGTGGAACTTCCGCGTGAAGCCGCAGATCCGGCGCTTCACGCCGCGCCCGCCCGACGCGCCCGACGGCACGTGGCGCATGCGGCAGGCCGACGTCGACCGCGTGCAGGAGTTCCGGAAGTGCATCGAGTGCTTCCTCTGCCAGGACGTCTGCCACGTGCTGCGCGACCACCACAAGCACGAGACGTTCGCGGGGCCGCGCTACCTGGTCCACGCCGCCGCGCTCGAGATGCACCCGCTGGACACGGCGGACCGCATCCCGGAGCTGCGGCAGGCGCAGGGCATCGGCTACTGCAACATCACGAAGTGCTGCACGAGCGTGTGCCCCGAGCACATCGCGATCACCGACAACGCGATCATCCCGCTGAAGGAGCGCGTGGTGGACCGGTTCTACGATCCGGTCGGCCGGCTGGTGCAGCTCTTCCGCCGGAAGCCGCGCGCGCACTGACACGCCCGTCGCGCCCACCACCCACCCGGGAGCTCCCATGACCGACCTCAAGCCCATCACCCAAGCGGGGATCCCGCGGGCGCTGCAGAAGGCCGAGCGCTACCGGCTGCTGAACGACTCGTCGGCGGCGGAGAGCATCTGCCTCGACGTGCTGGAGGTCGAGCCGGACAACCAGCCCGCGCTGGTGATGCTGCTGCTCTCGATCACCGACCAGTTCAGCGGCGGGACCTCGGAGGGCGTGCTGCGCGCGCAGGCGCTGCTGCCGCGGCTGCGCGACGAGTACAAGCGTGCGTACTACCACGGCATCATCTGCGAGCGGCGCGCGAAGGCGCGGCTGGGCGGCCACACGCTGGGCGCCGAGGACGCGGCGGCCGAGTGGCTGCGCGAGGCGATGCACTGGTACGAGCAGGCGGAGGCGATGCGGCCCGCCGGCGAGGACGAGGCGATCCTGCGCTGGAACACGTGCGCGCGCGTGCTGAGCCGCTTCGGGTCGGCGCGCGCGGCGCGCGAGTACGAGCCGGTGCTCGACGACTGACGCTACTCGTCCGGACATCGGCGCGCGTGCTCGCGCTCCCGGGCGTCGGTCGCGCCGCGGAACGCCGGCGGCGCGCCGGCGCCGAGCGACGGCGGGTCGCCGCGCTCGGTCTCCGCGCGCTCGCTCCGCTGGGCGAGCCACATCGACCCGCCGGCCGCGAGCCCGCCGAACACCGCGGCGATCACCAGGTCGTCGAGGATGTTCGCGAGCGCGGGGAAGCCGTCGCCGGACGCGAGGTTGGCGATGAGGAAGAACGCGAGCATGAAGAGCTCCGCCACGATCGCGCCGCCAAGGCCGAAGCGCAGCGGGCTGATCTCCGACAGCCGGCGCCCGCGGTAGAACAGGCGGATGGCGGCGGCGAAGACGCCGCCCACGACGCCGCCGACGATGCCGACGCGGATCGCCATGCCGACGGCGTCGAGCACGCCGATGGTCGCGGGGACGACCACGCCGATCGTGCGGAGCACGAGGATCGTCACGAAGGCCAGCACGAACCAGGCGATGCCCCAGAGCACGCCGTTCCGCACCACGCCGGCCAGCAGCCGGCGCGCGTTCCCTGTCGTCATGGAGCAGCCTCCGGAGGTGTGGTCCGCACGCTGTGCATAGAAGAACAGCCGCGGCTCGTCGGCGAGCAAGTGGTCGTGCAGGCCCGTCACCTCGTTGCCGCGCTCGCGCCGCGTGCAGCGTGCCGCTGCGCTTCGCCGCGCAGCACGTGCGCTACCCGCGCCTGTGAGCCGGCTGGCTCGGGAGATGCCCTGGTGGGCGGCGGGCGCGTGGGCGCCCGGACCCTCACCGGAGCACGCTGCCATGCTGCTGACCATCGCGATCGTTCTCTTCGTCCTGTGGGCGCTCGGCTTCCTGGTCTTCCACGTCGCCGTCGGCGCCATCCACCTCGTGCTCGCCCTCGCCGTGCTGGCGATCATCGTGCACTTCGTTCGCGGCCGGGCGCCGCGCTCGACGCTCTGAGCGCGCGGGCCGAACCGCCCGCGAGGGGCGCCGGTCCGGTCACTCCGGCGGCGTCGGTGGTGGCGTGACGCCACCGTCCTCGCGGTGCGGCCCGGACGTGGGGTGGCCGTCGCGCGCGCGGGCGACGCGCACGGCGTCCACCCGTCGGCCGTCCATGGCGACGACCTCGAAGTGGTGCCCCTCCCACTCGAAGCGCTCGGCGGGGCGGGGCAGCCGGCCGAGTCGGGCCATCACGAAGCCGCCGACCGTCTGGTAGCCAGGGCGCTCGCCCTCGGCGAGCGTGATGTCGAGCGCGGCCTCGAGGTCCGCGATGGGCGTGTGCCCGCCGACGAGCCAGCTGCCGTCGTCGCGGCGCACGATGCCGGGGCCGTCGTCCGCATCGTCGTCCTCCGACGGGAAGTCGCCGATCAGGTCCTGCAGCACGTCGTCCAGCGTCACCACGCCCGCGACGCCGCCGAACTCGTCGAGCACGACGGCGGCGTGCTGCCGCCCGCGCCGGAGCGCATCGAGCAGCCGGAACGCCGGCATCGACTCGGGCACGAACAGCGGGGGGCGCGACAGGGCCTCGAGCGCGCCGCTGTCGAGCGGCGCGCCCGTCACGCAGCGGGCGAGCAGGTCCTCGGCGTGCACGAAGCCGACGACGTGGTCCACGTCCTCGCGGCACACGAGCAGCAGCGAGCGCCGGCCGAGCGCGAGCTCCGTGCGGAGCCCCGCCGCGCCCTCGCCGACGTCGATCCAGTCCACGTCGGGGCGCGGCGTCATGAGCGCGCTCACCTGCCGGTCGCCGAGCCGGAAGACGCGCTCGACGACCTCGTGCTCCTCGCGCTCCAGGGCGCCGCTCTCCGCGCCCTGCTCGACCAGCGCGCGGATCTCCTCCTCGGTGACGCTGGCGTCCGTGTGCGCGCGGACGCCGAGCAGCCGGAGCATCAGGTTCGTCGATCCGGTCAGCAGCCGGACCAGCGGGGAGACGATGCGCGAGAGCACGCGCATCGGCCGCGCGATGATCGAGGCGATGCGCTCCGGCGCGGCGAGCGCCACGCGCTTCGGCACCAGCTCGCCGATGATGAGCGACAGGTACGTGATCGCGCCGACGACGAGCCCGAGCGCGAGCGCGTCGGCGTACGGCGCGAGCGCGGCGGACGCGCGGAAGCCGTCGGCGAGCTGCTCGGCGATGCTGGCGCCGCCGAACGCGCCCGCCAGCACGCCGATGAGCGTGATCCCGACCTGCACGGTCGAGAGGAACTGCGTCGGCTCGTGCGCGAGGTCGAGCGCGGCGCGGGCGCCCCGGTCGCCGTCCTCCGCGCGCTGCTCGAGGCGGA
>CBHYLO010000045.1:0-14181 GCA_966128675.1 uncultured bacterium
ATCCGTCTCATCCGCTCGATCCGGAGCATCCGTAGTCCCCACGAGTAGTTCGTGCGGGCCCGCCACGACGTCGGGCGCCGAGGGCACGGAGTCGAGACGCAGCACGCCGCCCGCCGCTATCCTTGCGCATGCCCTACGACGACGCCATCGCCCACCTGCAGGCCGTCGACCCGGTGATGCACGCCGTCGTCGACGTCGTCGGTCCCTGCGCCTTCGCGCACCGCGCCGAGGGCACGCACTTCGAGGCGGTCGCGCGCTCGATCGTCTACCAGCAGCTCTCCGGCAAGGCCGCGGGCACCATCCACCGGCGCTTCCACGCGCTCTACGGCGACCGCGCGCCCGAGCCGCGCGAGCTGCTCGCCACGTCCGACGAGGCGCTGCGCGCCGCGGGGCTGTCGCGGCAGAAGATCGGCTACCTCCGCGACCTCGCCGCGCGCGTCGCGTCGCGCGACGTGCCGCTCGACGCCATCGACGCGCTCGACGACGACGCGGCCATCGCCGCGCTGTCGCGCGTGAAGGGCGTCGGCCGCTGGACCGCGCAGATCTTCCTCATGTTCCGGCTCGGCCGCCCCGACGTGCTGCCCGAGCTCGACCTCGGCATCCAGCGCGGCGTGCAGCTCGCGTACGGGCTGCCGGCCCTCGCGACGCCGCGCGAGGTGCAGGCGATCGGCGCGCCGTGGGCGCCGTGGCGCACCGTCGCGTCGTGGTACCTCTGGCGCTTCGTGGACGAGCAGAACGGCGGCCAGCTCGGCGACTGAGCGCGACGGGGACCCGGCGGTGCGCGCGGCGCGTTGCATCGGCATGCGCTTCACCCGCTCGCTCCACGTTCCCGTCCCCGCCGCCGAGCTGTTCGCCTGGCACGAGCGTCCCGGCGCGTTCGAGCGCCTGGCGCCGCCGTGGCAGCGCGTGCGCGTCGTGCGCACGGACGGCCGCATCACCGACGGCGCGCGCGTCGAGCTCGACGTGCGCGTGGCGCCGGCGCCGCTCTCGGCGCTCGATCCGCTGGTGGACCTGGTGGTGCCGGCGCGCTGGGTGGTCGAGCATCGCGACCATGTGCCCGGCCGCCAGTTCCGCGACGAGCAGCTGGAGGGGCCGTTCGCGCACTGGACGCACCTGCACCGCGTGGAGCCGGACGGGCCGGGCGCCAGCGTCCTCACCGACGACGTCGACTTCGCGCTACCGTTCGGGATGCCGGGCGCGCTGGTGGGCGGCGCGCTCGCCCGCGCGGAGCTCGCGCGCCTCTTCCGCCACCGCCACGCCGTGACCGCCAACGACCTCGCCCGCCACGCCGACGCCGCCGCGCCGCCGATGACCGTCGCCGTCACCGGCGCGTCGGGGATGATCGGCTCCGCGCTCGTGCCCTTCCTCACGACGGGCGGCCACACGGTCGTGCGCATCGGGCGCGGCGCGCCGCGGCCGTCCACCACCCCGCAGCTGCGCGACGTGCAGTGGGACCCGGCGGCCGGACGCCTGGACCCGGCCGCGCTGGAGGGCGTCGACGCCGTCGTGCACCTCGCCGGCGCGAGCGTCGCCGACCGCTGGACGCCCGCGCACCGGCGCGCCATCGAGGAGAGCCGCGTGCGCGGCACCGCGCTGCTCGCGGAGACGCTGGCGGGGATGGCGCGGCCCCCGCGCGCGCTCGTGTGCGCGAGCGCGATCGGCTACTACGGCGACCGCGGGAACGAGCTGCTCGACGAGACGAGCGCGCCCGGCCACGGCTTCCTGCCCGAGGTCGCGCAGCGGTGGGAGGCGGCCGCCGCGCCCGCGGAGCGCGCCGGCGTGCGCGTGGCGCGCCTGCGCTTCGGCATCGTGCTCTCGACGCGCGGCGGCGCGCTGCCGCGGCTCATGCTCCCGTTCCAGCTCGGCGCGGGCGGGCACATCGGCGACGGCCGGCAGTGGATGAGCGTCGTCGCGCTGGACGACGTGGTCGGCGCGCTGCACTTCGCGCTCGTGCACGACGCGCTGCGCGGGCCGGTGAACGTCGTGATCCCGCAGCCCGTGACGAACGACGAGTTCGCGCGCACGCTGGGCCACGTGCTGCACCGTCCGTCCCTCGTGCCCGCGCCGGCGTTCGCCGTGCGCCTCGCGCTCGGCCGCCAGCAGGCCGACGAGATGGTGCTCGCGAGCCAGCGCGTGGTGCCGCGCGCGCTGCTCGACGCCGGCTTCACCTTCCGGCATCCGAGGGTGGAGGACGCGCTGCGGTTCGAGCTGGGGAAGTGACGACTGCGGACTGCGGGCTGCGGATGCACGGCCGCTCGGGACGCTCCGCAGCTCAGATCCGCAGCCCGCAGTCCGCAGTCACTTTCCGAGGTTCCGCTCCACCAGCGCGCGCGTGATGAGCAGCGTCGACTCCGCGTCCAGCGTGCGCGTCGGCGGCAGCAGGCGGCCCGGGAGGCTCGTGCGGCCCAGGCGATCGCGCGCGGCCTCGGTGACGTAGGTCGGCGCCTCCGGCGGGATGCTCGACAGGCTGTCGCGGCCCGCGACCAGCACGCGCACGTTGGTCGCGCCCTCCACGCCGTCGACCAGCGCGTGCACCAGCGCGCCGAAGCGCGGGTCCGCGATCACGACGTACGCGACGCGCGCCAGCAGCAGGCGCCACTCGGGGCTCAGGAGGTCCGGCCGCACGTCGATCACCACGTGCCGCTTCCCCAGGCGCTCCGCGAGCCGCCGCGCCACCGGCGCCGTCAGCGCGGTGGCCACCAGCAGGTTCGCGCGCTCCACCGCGCGCGGCAGCCGCTCGCCCGGCCGGATCGTCTCGGCCAGCACGCCGTGCGCCGACAGCCCGAAGTCGTCGCGCAGCTCGCGCGCGAGCCCCATCGCCTGATCCAGCGTCGCGGCGACCACCGCCGCCGCCGTCGGACGCCCCGTCGTCGCGCGCGCGAGCCACGCGGCCAGCGTCGGCACCGCCACGCCGCGCGCGATCCCCTGCGCCACCACCTCCGCCAGCCACGCCGTCGGCGGCGTGCCGGGGAGCGCGGAGTTCCCGGGCAGCGCGGCGACGAACACGCCCGCGCGCGGCCGTATCTCCACCAGCCCCTCGTCGGCGAGCATGCGGTAGGCCGCGGTCACCACGCGCGGATCCGCATCCAGGTCGACCGCCAGCTCGCGCGTCGTCGGCAGCCGGTCGCCGGGCCGCAGCCCGCCGCGCTGCAGCCCGCCCGCGATGCGCTGCCGCAGCGCGTCGGCGATGCGCTCGCGCAGAGCCCCACTGCCCATCGTCCCCTCCTCCCCTCGTGTGCCCGGCGCCCCGCGCGTCGCGGCGAGCGTGAATCATCGTGCTGCATCGCGCATGCAGCAAGCCCGCCGGACCCGAACTGCAACAGAAGACAGGATTATCAGGATTGACAGGATTCACGACTTCGCATCGCGAGACGGCACCTCGCGCCACGCGACGATTCGAATCCTGTCAATCCTGCAAATCCTGTTAATCCTGTCGAAAGCAGTTTGCCGTTCGGGTCGGGCGCGACGACTCACACGAACTTCGCCGGCCGCTTCGTGTGGAAGTCCGTCGCCTGCTGGTACGCGTGCGCCACGCGCAGCAGCTCGGCCTCGCCGAACAGCTTCCCGAGGAACGTCAGCGACACCGGCGTGCCGTTCGGGTTGAAGCCGTGCGGCAGGATCACCGCCGGATGGCCCGTGAGGTTCGTCGCCACGAGCTGGTTGAGCCCCGCCGCGCCCGTCGGCGACACGATCACGTCCACCGTGTCGAACAGGCGCGCCCACTGCTGCATCGCCGTCGTGCGCACGCGGTTAGCGTTGATGTAGTCCACCGCCGGGATGAAGCGCGCCTGCCGGAAGGTGTTCGCCCAGTCGCCCGGGCCCTGCTGCACCAGCTCCCGGTCGCGGTTCGACCGCGTGAGCTCGTCGAACGCCGCCGCCGCCTCGGCGGTCAGGATGAGCCGCATCGCATCGTATGGCGCGTTCGGCAGCTCGACGGGGATCAGCGCGATGCCCGCCTGCTCGCGCAGCACCGCCAGCGCCGCGTCGTCGAACGCCTTCGTCGGATGCTGCTGCCGCTGCGGGTTCGCCGGATCCGTCGCCGGCAGGTCGAACGCCTGCTTCACGTAGCCCACGCGAATGCGCCGCAGGGGCAGCCCGGCATCCCACTTGAACGGGGCGTCGATGCACGTCAGGTCGCCGCCGTCCGGGCCGTGGATCGCGTCCAGCACCAGCGCGCAGTCCTCCGCCGCGCGGCAGATCGGGCCCAGCTTGTCCATCGTCCACGACAGCGCCATCGCGCCGGTGCGCGGCACGCGCCCGAACGTCGGCCGCAGCCCCGTCACGCCGCAGCGCGTCGACGGCGACGAGATCGAGCCGAGCGTCTCGCTGCCGATGCTGAAGCCCACGAGGCCCGCCGCCGTCGCGCTCGCGGGGCCCGCGCTCGAGCCGCTCGAGCCCTGCTCCACGTTCCACGGGTTGCGCGTGCGCTGCCCCTTGCGCGTCGTCTCGTTCGGACCGGCGTCGGTGGGCCCGTTGCCGAACCACACGTCGCCCTGCGCCAGCTCGCCGAGGGTCAGCTTCGCGATCAGGATCGCGCCCGCGGCGTCGAGGCGCTTCACGACCTCCGCGTCCGCGTCGATCGTCTGGTCGCGGTACGGGCCCGCGCCCCACGTCGTCTTGTAGCCCTTCGCCGCCAGCAGGTCCTTCGCGCCCCACGGGATGCCGTGCAGCGGGCCGCGCCACCGGCCGCGCGCGATCTCGTCGTCCAGCTGCTTCGCCTGCGCGCGCGCCCGCTCCTCGGTCACCGTGATGACCGCCTTCAGCACCGGGTCGTGCGCCCGGATGCGCGACAGGTACAGCTCCGTGAGCTGCGACGGCGTCACCTTGCGCGTGCGCACCAGCTCCGCGAGCACCGCCACCGGCTGGAACGCCAGCTCCGCGTCGCGCGGCACCGCGGTGATGCGCTGCGGCGCGCGCGTCATCCGCGCCGCGCTCGACGCGGCCGGCTGCGCGGGCGTCGCCGCCGCGCCGCGGCGCGTGGTGCCCAGCAGCGCCGACGACGTCCCCGGCACGCGCGGGTCGAAGTGGATCGCGGGCGCGACCTCGTTCGCCAGCGGCACCTTGTGCAGCGCCTCGATCTGCGCCAGCTGGCGCTTGAGCCCCTCGACCAGCGTCGCCTTCTCCTGGTCGTCGAACTCGAGCCCCGCGATCTCGGCCGCCGCCGCCACGCTGGCCACGGTCACCTCGGCCCCCGCGGAGACCCTCGCCCACAGCACGCCGGGCAGCAGCGTGGAGCCGAGCCCCATCGCGGCGAACGCGCCCATGAAGGCGCGGCGGTCGGGGAGCCCGGACGGGGGCGTGTCGGGAGTCGTCATGGAGGGCGGGGCTGGTGTCGGAGGGCAGGGTGGGGCGGACGCGCCGGCGACCAGGGTCGTTCGACTCTCTGGTGGAGCGTCTCAACGGTGAGGTAATTTGCGGGAGCCATGACGTCCAGCCACCCGCGCCACACCCCGACCCCGCCCGACGTCGGCCCCGCCGAGCGCGACGCGCTCAAGCTGTGGGTCGTCCTGTCGCGCGCGCAGGCCGCCATCGCCGCGCACGCCGCCGCCGACGTCGCCCGCCACGGGCTGACGCTGGCGGAGTTCGGCGTGCTGGAGGCGCTGCACCACAAGGGCCCCATGCTGCTGGGCGAGGTGCAGCGCTCGCTGCTCGTCTCGAGCGGCGGCGTCACCTACCTCGTCGACCGGCTGGAGCGGCGCGGGCTCGTGCGCCGCGACCGGTGCGACGAGGACCGGCGCGCGCGCTACGCCGTGCTCACCGACGCCGGCACCGCGTTCGTCCGGGAGGCGTTCCCGCGCCACGCCGCCGTCGTCCACGCCGCGATGGCGGGCCTCACGCACGAGGAGCAGCAGGCCGCCCGCGCGCTGCTGCGGCGGCTCGGCACGACCGCGGCGTCGCTGCCGACGCCCGAACCGGCGCCGGCGTCCGAGGAGCCCGCGGCCTAGCGGAGCCGCCGCGAAGGCGCCGTCCGCAACTTTCCGGACCGGCGGCCCGTAGATTGGGGCACGATGGTCACGATCCTACTCGAGGGCGTCCTCTTCGCCGCGTTCATCGCGGTGGCGGTCGCCCTCGTCGCATATGGGGTGTTCGGGCACACCCCGCTCGGCCTCTGGGCCCGCCAGTCCGCGAACCGCCGGCGCATCGAGCGCGAGGTGTTCCTCCGCTGCCCGCTGCACGGCGACCTGGAGGAGCGCGACCTCGTCCGCCTGCCGACCGGCGAGCGGATCTGCCCGCATTGCTACGCGGAGACCCTCGATGGGATCGCCTGACGAACGTGACAGCGGCGCCGACGGCGCCACGGAATCGTCCTCGTCCTTCGCCGACGCGCTGCGCGCCGGCATCGGGACGCGCATGCCCGACCTCGGGAGCTACACGCCCGCGAGCGGCCGCGCGGGCCGGCGCGGCATGGCCGGCGGCGAGCCGCCGCGGCCGCGCGACGCCGGGCGCTCGGTGCGGCGCGTGTTCGGGTTCGTCGCCGGCATCCTCGCGCTGACGGTGCTCGCGCCGTCGATGGTCACGTACGTGAACCCCGGCCACGTCGGCATCGTCATTCACCGCACCGGCGGCGGCGTCGACCGCACGCCGCTCGGCCCCGGGCTGCACGCGCGCAACCCGCTGTTCACGGCGATCGAGGAGTACCCGACCTTCATGCAGACGCTCGTGCTGACGCGCGCGACGGGCGACGGCGGGCCGAACGACGAGATCAACGTCAACTCGCAGGAGGGCCAGCCGCTCTCGGTCGACGTGTCGATGTCGTTCGAGCTCGACCCGGCCAAGGTGCCGCAGCTCTACCAGACCTTCCGCACCGACATCGGCACCATCCAGCACGGCTACGTGAAGCAGACCATCCGCCAGGCGCTGCAGGAGGTCATCGGCAGCGAGCAGATCGCCGACATCATCGGCCCCAAGAAGGCCGAGGCGGTGGGCCGCGCGCAGGCGCTGATCTCGCAGCGGCTGGCGCCGTACGGGATCGTCGTGAAGCAGTTCACGCTCAACGAGCTGCGCGCGCCGGAGTCGGTCATGCAGGCGATCAACACGAAGAACGTGATGCAGCAGCAGGCGCTGACCGCGCAGAACGAGCTGCAGAAGAACACCTTCCAGGCGCAGGGCGACTCGATCAAGGCGGCGGGCCGCGCGAAGGCGATCCTCACCGAGGCCGAGGCGCAGGCGAAGGCGAACGAGCTGCTGTCGCGCAGCATCACGCCGACGCTCGTGCAGTACGAGCAGATGAAGAAGTGGAACGGCCAGCTGCCGCAGGTCTCGGGCGGCGCGACGCCGATGATCCAGCTCCCGGCTCCACGGCCGTGACCGTGCGGCGCGGGCCCCGCGCCCGCGCCACCCCATGGACGTCTACACCTTCTCCCTCGCCCTCGGCGCCGCCGGCCTGACGGTCATGGCGGCCAGCGGGCTGGGACGACACGGCCACCACCAGGGCCACCACGGCCATCACGGCCACCACGGCGCGGCGCATCACCACGACGCCGCGCCACATGCCCACGACGCGCGCGACGTCCTGACGTCGCTCGTCTCGCCGCGCGTCGTCTGCAGCGCGCTCGTGGGCTTCGGCGCCACGGGGCTGCTCGCGCGCCCGTTCGTGGGCGGCGTCGCGCTGGTCGCGCTCGCGCTCCTGGGCGGCGTCGCGTTCGAGCGGCTGGTCGTCGCGCCGCTCTGGCGCTTCCTGCTGCGCTTCGCGTCCGCGCCCGCGCGCACGCTGGAGAGCGCGCTGCTCGACGAGGCGCGCGCCGCCAGCGGCTTCGACGCCAACGGCCAGGGCCTCGTCGCCCTCGAGGTCGACGGGCAGGTCGTGCAGGTGCTCGGCACCCTGCGCCCCGAGGACCGCGCGCTCGGCCTGCGCGTGCGCGCCGGCGACCGGCTGCGCGTCGAGGACGTGGACCCCGAGCGCCATCGCTGCACCGTCTCGTTCCTGGGCCGCTGACGCACGCGCAGGCCGGGCGCGCGGCCCCGTTCCCATACCGGCCCGCACGGGCCGAGGATCCCATGGCACTGACCTCCTACGTCGTGATCGCGATCGTGCTGGGCGTCGTGTTCGGGCTGATTCCCGCCATCGTCGCGGCGTTCCTGCGCAACGTCGAGGCGGGCACCATCCGCATGGTCAGCTGGCTGCACGGCGGCACGGTGATCTACCGCGGCCCCGGCAAGTCGAAGGAGATCCCGCTGCTGACGACGGGCACCACGCTGTCGAGCAAGGTGATCAACGTCGATCTCGACATCACCGACCAGACGGCCGACGTCGACGAGACGGGGACGCCGCGCCCGATCAAGGTGCGCGTGCTCGCCAGCGCGATCGTCTCGGTCGGCGACACGGACGCGCTCATCAAGACGGCCGCCAACCGCTTCTTCGCGAAGCCGGAGCCCGACCAGGTGAGCACGCTCACCGACCTGCTCTCCAGCTCCGGGCGCCGCGCGATCAACCTGCTGACGCACGACCAGCTCTTCTCCGCGAAGACGGCGCCCGCGCCGCGCGCGCTGCCCTCGCTGCCGGCCGTGGTGCCGGGCACCGCGCTCACCGAGCACTCGGCGGGCGCCCTGCAGGCGATGCAGGCCGCCGAGGACGACGACGACCCGCTGGCGGTGATCATCCGCAAGGCGTGCTCGCGCGAGCTCACCGACCTGGGGCTGATCTTCAACTCCCTGAACATCAAGGTGGTGCAGTCCGAGGTGGCGGAAGCGCGCCGCCGGCAGTCGGCGGCCGAGGCGCAGGCGAACGCAGAGATCGTGGCCGCGCTGCAGACGCGCCGCGCGCGCGAGGCGCAGCTGGAGGCCGAGCGCGTGATCTCGGACCGGCAGCGCGAGCTGGAGCAGACGCGCGCGTCGAACGCCGCGCTGATCGCGCAGGCGGAGGCGAAGAAGCAGGACGCGCTCGCGGTGCAGCGCACGTCGGAGCTGGACGCGACGCAGATCGCGCAGGCGCGCGCCGACGCGGAGCGCGTGCGCATCGAGGCGCAGGCGGCGGCCGAGGCGGAGGCGATCCGCATCCGCACGGTCGCCGCGGCGACGGCGGAGAGCATCGAGAAGGTGAACGCCGCCATCCAGGCCGGTGGCGAGAGCTACTTCCGCTACCGCCAGGTCGAGATGCTGCCGCAGCTCGCGCCCGCGATCGCGTCGGCGCTGGCGGAGGCGAAGCTGGTGACGATCGCCAGCGACGGCCGCGGCGCGCCCGAGGCGACGACCGGCAACATCGCGGGCGTCATCCAGACCGTGCTGGCCGCGCAGCTGGTGACGCGCGGCGGGCTGCTCGACGGCGCGGTCGAGAACGGGGCGCCGGCGAGCCGTCTGCCCGCGCGCTAGGCCTCGCGCGCGGGACTGCGCACGGCATTGGCAAGGAAGAAATCTGACAACGGCTTCGATGAGCGCGGATGGCGCCGCGTCGAGCGACGTCCCTCGCCGCCACGCGGAGCCATCCGCCGTGATCCGATCTCGTCCGATGTCTTCCTTGCGATGCCGTGCGCAGCTCTGACCCGCAGCCCGCAGGCCGCAGCCCCACTCAGTCGCCTTCCGGCCGCCCGAACATCAGCTGCATCACCGGCAGGTCCTCGGGCCGCGAGAACACGTACGCGTGGTCGCCCGGCGTCAGCACCGTGTCGCCCTTCGGCGCCAGCAGCTCGCGTCCGCGCACGATCAGCACGACCGACGCGCCCTCGGGGAACCAGAGGTCGCGCAGCGCGACGCCCGCCACCGCCAGCTCGTCGCCGACGTGGAACGACAGCAGCTCGCCCTCCAGCGGCTGCATGCTCTCGATCTCGAGCACCGCGCGCGGCGCCGGCGGCTCGCCCGACTCGAGGCCGAGCCGGCGCGTGATCCACGGCACCGTCGCGCCGGGGATCAGCGCGTTGACGACGACGATGAAGAACACCACGTCGAACACGCGCGGCGCGCCGGGCGCGCCCGCCAGCACCGGGAACGTGGCGAGGATGATCGGCACCGCGCCGCGCAGCCCCACCCAGCCCACGTACGCGACGTCGCGCCGCGTGTAGGCGCGGAACGGCGCGAGGCACGCCGCCACCACCACCGGCCGCGCGACCACCGCCAGGAACAGCGCCAGCACGAGCCCCGTCCCCGCCACCTCGGCCAGGCGCGTGGGGAACACGAGCAGGCCGAGCACGAGGAACATCACGATCTGGCTCAGCCACGCGAGCGCGTCGTGCACGCGCAGCAGCCCCGGTCGGAAGGGCAGGGGGCCGTTCCCGATGATCACCGCGGCGATGTAGACCGCCAGGAAGCCGCTCCCGTGCACCAGCGTCGGCACGGCGAACGCGAGGCACGCGATGCCGAGCGTGAGCGCCGGATACAGGCCGCCGGCCGGCAGGCGCACGCGCGACAGCACCGCGCGCCCGCCGCGCCCGATCGCCACGCCCAGCGTGCCGCCCACGACGATCTCGCGCAGCACGTCCACCGCGAGGTGCCAGTCGAGCGCGCTCGCGGGCCGCAGCAGGTGCGCCGTCATCGCCATCGTGAGGATGACGGCCATCGGGTCGTTGAGCCCCGACTCGACCTCCAGCGTCGTGCCGACGCGGCGCTTGAGGTTGATGCCGCTGGAGCGCAGCACGGAGAACACCGCCGCCGCGTCCGTGGACGAGACGACGGCGCCCAGCAGCAGCGCCTGGGGCCAGTCGAAGCCCAGCGCGTGCGCCACCGTCGCCACCAGGCCCGCCGTGCCCGCGACGCCCACCGTCGCCAGCAGCCCGGCCGGGCGCGCGGCGTCGCGCACCGCGTGCATCGGCGTGTTCAGGCCGCCGTCGAACAGGATCAGCACCAGCGCGATGGTGCCGATGCGGAACGCGAAGCCGTAGCTCTCGAACGCGATGCCGCCCAGCCCCTCGGAGCCGGCCACCATGCCGATGCCGAGGAAGATGAGCGCCACCGGGATCGCGAAGCGCTGCGACGCGCGGCTGAACAGCGCGCTCACGGCCAGCAGCGCGCCGAACAGCGCCAGCAGGATCGCGGTCGCGACCGGCTCCGTGGTGCTCACGCCTCGACCTCCTGCCGCCCGTGCCGCTCCAGCGCGCGGACCGTGCGCTCCGTGCGCTGCTCGTCGCAGCCGAGGGCCGCCAGCGTGTAGCGCGCCATGCCGATCGCCAGCTGGTGCTCGCCCATCAGCGCGTGCGCCACACCGATGCGCTCGAAGTACTCCTGCGCCTCGGTGCTGTGCGTGCGCACCACCGCGTCGATGCCCGGCCGCGCGCGGCGCGCCAGCTCCACGATGTGCCGCGCGTGGTACGGGTCGGGCGCGGCGACGACCACCACGCGCGCGCGCTCGGGGTGCGCGTGCGCGAGCACGGCGGCCCGTGAGGCGTCGCCGTACACCGCCGGCACGCCGCGGTCGCGCAGCGCCTCGACGGTGCGGTGGTCGCGCTCCACCACGACGTACGGCAGCCCCTCGCGCGCCAGCGCCTCGCCGATCGTGCGGCCCACGCGGCCGTGGCCCACGAGCACCGCGTGGTCGTGGAGCGCCGGCGCGTCGCGCGGCACGGCGGCGCCCGGGATCGCCCGCTCCACCCGGTCGAGCACGTGCGGCCGCAGCGCCAGCCAGCGCTCGGCCGCCTCCGCGGCGGCGAGCAGCAGCGGGTTGCCGGCGATGCTCACCAGCGCGGCCGCGAGCACGAGGCTCCGCCCCTCGGGCGGCAGCAGGCCGAGCGCGGCGCCGAGCCCCGCGAGGACGAAGGAGAACTCGCCGATCTGTCCGAGGCTGGCGGCGACGAGGAGCGACGCGCGCGCCGGATGCCCGAGCCGCACCAGCAGCACGAGCGCCGCCAGCGCGTTGCCGGCGAGCACCACGCCCACCGCGGCCAGCACGCGCAGCGGCTCGCGCGCGAGGATCAGCGGGTCGAAGAGCATCCCCACGGACACGAAGAAGAGCACCGCGAACGCGTCCTGCAGCGGCAGCGCGTCGGCGCCCGCCTGGTGGCTGAGGTCCGACTCGCTGATGACGACGCCGGCGAAGAACGCGCCGAGCGCGAACGACACGCCGAACAGCGCGGACGCCCCCACCGCGACGCCGAGCGCGATCGTGAGCACGGCGAGCGTGAACAGCTCGCGCGAGCCGAGGCGGGCCACGCGCACCAGCAGCCAGGGGACCGCCCGCCGCCCGACGACGAGCATCAGCGCGAGGAAGGCGCCGACCTTCGCGAGCGTCAGCGCCACGCCCGGCCCCAGGCCCGGCCCGCCGGCGCGCGCGCCGGCCGCGGGGGCCAGCGCCGGCAGCAGCACCAGCACGAGCACCATCGCGAGGTCCTGCGCGACGAGCCAGCCGACGGCGGTGCGCCCGTCGGCGGTGTCGAGGCGGCCGCGCGCCTCCAGCGTGCGCAGCACCACGACGGTGCTCGCCACCGAGAGCGAGAGGCCGAGGACCAGCGCGCCCTCCCACGGCCAGCCCCACGCGCGGGCGAGCGCCGTGCCGAGGCTCGCGGCGACCGCCATCTGCAGGAGGGCGCCGGGGACGGCCACCCGGCGCGCGGCCAGCAGGTCGCGGGGCGAGAAGTGCAGCCCGACGCCGAACATCAGGAGGATGACGCCGATCTCCGCCAGCTGGCCCGGGAGCGCGGTGTCCGCCACCCACGCCGGCGCCACCGGCCCGAGCGCGACGCCGGCCAGCAGGTAGCCGACGAGCGGCGGGAGGCGCAGGCGCGCCGCGAGGGCGCCCAGCAGGAAGGCGAGCGCGAACGCCGCAGCGATCGTGGCCAGGAGCGCGGTCTGGTGCGGCATGCGCGTACGAGAACACCGCACGCCCCCGCCGCCAAGGCTCGGCGTCGAATCCGTCGGGCGGCGGGGCGGCCGCGCCCCGCTCCCGCTCAGTCGGCGCGGTCGCCGCCCGTGTAGTAGGCCGTGCTCGCGCGCCGCATCACGAGCGCGACGACCGCCTGCGGATCGTCGTCGGCGCGCAGCGGGCGCACGTGGGCCAGCAGCAGCTGCTTCAGCCGCGCGAGCATCCGCTCCACGGGCTCCTCGTGGACGTGCGCGCGGCGCACGAACAGCGACAGCGCCCCGTCGAGGTCCGTGCCGCGCCGGTCGCGCGCCTCCACCGCCCGTGCGAGCGCGCTGGCGGTCGGGTCGGCGGCGGTCGTCGGGTCGTACGGGCGGGCGGCGGGCGAGAGCGTCGGGAGCGGCATGCGTCGGTCCGGCGTGAGGGTCGGCCGGACGATGGAGGCCGCGTGTCCGCGCGCCGTGGCGGATCGGTCGCGGGCGGGTAACGACGACGGCGTGCCCGCTGCCCGCAGCGCGTCACGTCCGCACCATCTCCACGTGCGGGATCCCGTCCTCCAGGTACTCCGGTCCGGCGACGTGGAAGCCCAGGCTCTCGTAGAAGCGCTCCAGGTAGCGCTGCGCGCCGATGCGCACCGGCGCGCCGGGGGCCATCGCCGCCAGCCGCGCCAGCGCCTCCCGCATCAGCGCGCGTCCCAGCCCGCCGCGCCGCGCCGCGGGGTGCGTCACCACGCGGCCGATCGACGCCTCGTCGTACATCGCGCCCGGCGCGAACAGCCGCGCGTAGGCGCCCAGCAGCGGCGCGCCGTCGGCGTCGCGCGTCCAGCCCAGCAGGTGCCACGCGCGGTCGTCGGCGCCGTCGACGTCCAGGAAGGGGCAGTTCTGCTCGACGACGAACACGCGCTGGCGGAGCTGCAGCAGCGCGTACAGCTCGTCGCGCGTCAGGTCGTGGTACGGCGCCAGGCGCCAGGTGACGGAGTCCGACATGCGCGCATCATATTCCCGGTCCGTTCCCGCTGCCATCCGCGCCTCCGCCCATGCCCGCGACGCTCCGCACCGTCCTCCTGCTGACGCTCTCCAACGTCTTCATGACCTACGCCTGGTACGGCCACCTCCGGTCGCTGGCGGAGCGGCCCTGGTGGATCGCGGCGCTCGTGAGCTGGGGGATCGCGCTGTTCGAGTACCTGCTGCAGGTCCCCGCCAACCGCATCGGCTTCACGGTGCTGACGCTGCCGCAGCTGAAGATGCTGCAGGAGGTCATCACGCTGCTGGTGTTCGTGCCGTTCAGCGTGCTGTACATGAAGCAGGCGCCGCGGCTCGACTTCCTCTGGGCAGGGCTGTGCCTGCTGGGCGCGGTGTACTTCGTGTTCCGCGGCCACGGCACCTGAAAGCCGCGGGCGGGGGGGGGGGGGTATTACCCGACCCCCCCCCCGCCCGCCCCACGCCCGAGCGCGACAGAGC
>CBHYLO010000046.1:0-14112 GCA_966128675.1 uncultured bacterium
ACGTCATCGACCTGCTGCGGCTGGGCGCGTACCAGCTGCTCGAGATGACCAGCGTCCCGCCGTACGCCGCGATCGCGCAGACGGTGGAGCTCGCCAAGCGACGGCACGGGATCGGCGCCAGCAAGCTCGTGAACGCCGTGCTGCGGCGCCTGGAGCGGGACCGCGCGGCGGAGGGGACCGAGTCGCTCGCCGGCGCGGTGCCGGCCGACGCTCGCGAGGCGCTCGCCGCGCGCCACTCGCACCCGCAGTGGCTGGTGGAGCGCTGGGCCGACCGCTGGCCGCTCGACGAGGTGGAGGCGCTGCTGGCGGCGAACAACCGCGAGGCGCCCGTCGTCGCGCGCCCGTGGGGCCTCTCGGCCGACGCGCTGGCCGCCGAGCTGACCGCCGCCGGCGTGCGGCTGGCCGAGCCGGCGCCCGGGACCGTCTGGGCGCGCGACAGCCTGCAGCTCGCGCCCGGCGCCGCGCTCACCGAGCTGGGCGCGTTCCGGCAGGGGCACTTCCACGTGCAGGACCCCGCGTCGACGCTGGTGACGCAGTACGCGGCCTTCCCCGAGGGCGCGACCGTCGCCGACCTGTGCGCGGCGCCCGGCGGCAAGGCGCTCGAGCTCTCGCGCACGGCGGCGGTGGTGTACGCGGGCGACCGCTCGTACGCGCGGCTGCAGCGCGTGCGCGCGAACCTGCGCCGCCTCGCGGTGGAGAACGTGATCCCCTTCGTCGGCGACGCGCGCGAGCCCGTCCTGGGACCGGTGGACGCGCTGCTGCTGGACGCGCCGTGCACGGGGACGGGCACCTTCCGCCGCCACCCCGACGCGCGCTGGCGCCTCAAGCCCTCCGACATGGCCGTGCTGCCGGCGCTGCAGCGGCAGATCCTGCGCGCGGCCGCGCGCATCGTGAAGCCGGGCGGGCTGCTGGTCTACAGCACCTGCTCCATCGAGCCCGAGGAGAACGACGCGCCGGTGGACGACTTCCTCGCCGCGCACCCCGAGTGGACGCCGGAGCCGCCGCCCGCGGGCGCGGTGCCCGACGCGGTGCTGGACGGCGGGCGCCTGCGCGTCCTGCCGCAGCGGCACGGCGTGGACGGCGCGTTCGCGGTGCGCCTGCGCCGGGCGGGCTGACGATGGCGACCCAGGCCACCCCGAGCCCCGCCGCGCCGCCCGCGCGCACCGTGCCGCGCTGGCGCTCGCGCGCGCGCGGCATCCTGCCGTACGTCGTCACGGGCGCCTCCGGCTTCGTGATCGGCTATCTGATCGTGTACCTGTTCGTGTTCCCGTCGCAGCTGGTGCCGAGCGACCGTCCGGTGCCGGAGGTCGTGGGGCTGCTCGACAGCGACGCCCAGCAGCGGCTGCGCGACGCGGGCTTCGTCCCGCAGCTCGGCGAGCAGCAGGCCAACGCGTCGGTCCCGCCGAACACGGTGCTGAAGCAGACCCCCGTCGCGACCTCGAGAAAGCCGAAGGGGACGACGGTCGTCATCGACGTCGCCGTCGAGCCCTGACTCCTCGCGCCCGGAGCTGCGGACTGCGGGCTGCGGATCAGGCCTCGGGACGCCTCGTCGTGCAGAACCCGCCGTCCGCGGTCCGCAGCTCCCTCCACACGTAACTCCGCGCACGTGCACACGAAGATCGCCCCCTCCATCCTGAGCGCCGACTTCGCGCGCCTCGCCGACGAGATCGCGATGTGCGAGGCCGGCGGCGCCGACATGATCCACGTCGACGTCATGGACGGCCGGTTCGTGCCGAACCTGACGTTCGGCGCCAAGGTCATCGACGCCGTGCGGCGCTGCACCGCGCTCCCCATCGACGTGCACCTCATGGTCGTCGAGCCGGAGCGCTACTTCGACGACTTCGCCAAGGCGGGCGCGAGCATCTGCACGATCCACGTCGAGGTGTCGCCGCACCTGGACCGGCAGCTCGCGCGCATCAAGGAGCTGGGGATGCAGGCCGGCGCGACGCTCAACCCGGCGACGCCGCTGGTGACGCTGGAGGAGGTCGCGCGCCCCCTCGACCTGCTGCTCATCATGAGCGTGAACCCGGGCTTCGGCGGGCAGCGCTTCCTCGAGTACAGCGTCGACAAGATCGCCCGCGCGCGCCGCATGCTGGACGCCGCCGGCAGCCGCGCGCTGCTGGAGGTGGACGGCGGCATCACGCGCGACACGATCCTCCGCTGCCGCCGTGCGGGCGCCGACACGTTCGTCGCCGGCAACGCCATCTTCGCCGCCGCCGACCCGCGCGCCGAGATCGCGGCGCTGCGGAACGCCAGCCTGGAGACCGCATGACCGCGCGCGCGCAGTGGACGCTCGTCCTCGGCGTCATCGCCGCGCTGGCGCTCGGCCTGTGGGCCGCCACGCACCTGCTGAGCGACGAGCTGTATCACGTGGAGGTCGGCAGCGAGGCGCCGCGCTTCGCCGCCGTCACGCTCGACACGCCCGCGAAGCCGCGCACGCTGGACGACTACAAGGGCCACGTCGTGCTCGTGAACATCTGGGCGACCTGGTGCCCGCCCTGCCGCCAGGAGATGCCCAGCCTGCAGGCGCTGCACCGCGACTTCTCGCCGCGCGGCTTCCGCGTGGTCGCCGTCAGCATCGACGACGCGGGCGCGGAGCAGAAGGTGCGCGACTTCGTGCAGGAGTTCGGGCTCACCTTCGACGTGCTGCACGATCCCGCGGGCGCCATCCAGAAGCTGTACGCGACCACCGGCGTGCCCGAGAACTTCGTCATCGGCGCCGACGGCACGGTGCGCAAGAAGGCGTACGCGCAGGACTGGAACTCGCCGGAGAACCGCGCGCTGATCGCGCGGCTGCTGGACGAGGCGGGCGCGCCCGCGGCCGGCGCCGCCGGCACCACGGCCGGGACGCGCTGACGATGCCGGGACGGGGCGCCGACCGCCGCGCGACCGACCGCGACGACGAGCGCCGGGCGGACACGTGGACCCTCGGCCGCGGCACGGCGATGGCGCTCGCGGTCGCGCTCGCGGCGCTGCTCTGGCTCACGGTGCAGCTGGAGCGCGCGACGCACGTCGTCACCGAGGCGGAGACCGCCCGCGCGGTGACCGTGGAGGCCACGCGGTGAGCGCGCCATGAAGCCGCTGCGCGTGCTCGGCATCGAGACGTCGTGCGACGAGACCTCGGCCGCGGTGGTGGAGGGGCGCGGCGACGACGTCGCGCTGCGGTCGCTCGTGATCCTCTCGCAGGACGTGCACCGCCTGTTCGGCGGCGTGGTGCCCGAGCTGGCGAGCCGCGCGCACCTCACGAGCGTGGTGCCCGTGGTGCGCCGCGCGCTCGACGACGCGGGCGTGGGCGTGCGCGACCTGGACGCGGTCGCGGTCACGCACGCCCCGGGGCTCGTCGGCGCGCTGCTGGTGGGCGTGAGCTACGGCAAGGCGCTGGCGCACGCCGCCGGCGTGCCGCTGGTCGGCGCGCACCACATGGAGGGCCACCTCTTCGCCACCGCGCTGGAGCACGCGGACGCCACACCGCCGTTCACGGCGCTGCTGGTGTCGGGCGGGCACACGCTGCTGCTCGACGTGGCCGCGTGGGGCGACTACCGGCTGCTGGGCGCGACGCGCGACGACGCCGCCGGCGAGGCCTTCGACAAGGTCGCCAAGCTGCTTGGCCTTCCCTACCCCGGCGGCCGCCACATCGAGACGCTGGCGCGCGCGGGCACGCCCGACCGCCACCGCTTCGCGCGGCCGATGGTGCGCGCCAACCAGACGCCCGCCGACGCCGACTACTACGACGTCTCGTTCAGCGGGCTGAAGACCGCGGTGCTGCACGCCGTGCGGCGCGCCGAGGCGGAGGGCGCCGAGGTGCTGGAGGCGGAGCGGCCGCACCTCGCGCGCGGCTTCCAGGACGCGCTGGTCGAGACGCTGGTGGAGAAGACGTACCGCGCCGCGCGCGCGTTCGACCGCCGGCGCGTGGTGCTGGGCGGCGGCGTGGCGTGCAACGGCGCGCTGGTGGCCGCGATGCGCCGCCGGCTGGAGCCGCGCGGCGCGACGGTCTTCGCGCCCACGCCGCGGCTGGCGACCGACAACGCCGCCATGATCGCGCGCGCGGGGCTGTTCCGCCTGGAGCGCGGCGAGACCGCCGACCTGTCGCTCAACGCGTACGCGACGCTGCCGATGCCGGGGTTGGTGGACGAGCGCCGGACCGGGCGCGCCGAGTGGCGCGCGGGCGCCGCCTCCGGCTGACCGCCCGCCGCCGTCCCGCCTATCTTGTCCGCATCCCCGACGCCCACTCCATGAATCTCGCCGCTCCCTTCGTCCACGCGCCGTTCTCGATCGACATCGGCCCGCTGCAGCTCACCGGCTTCGGGCTCGCGGTGCTGGCGGCGTTCGGGCTGTCGCAGATCGTCGTCATGCGCGAGCTGACGCGGCGCGGGCACGACCTCTACGCGCAGACCACCCCCGACGTCGTCTTCGCGGCGCTGCTCGGCTTCCTCATCGGCGCGAAGCTGTACTACGTCGTGCTCACGGGCGACCCGGGCGCGATCTTCAGCCGCGGCGGCTTCGTGTTCTGGGGCGGCTTCATGGGCTCCGTCGCGCTCTGCTTCCTCACCATCAAGCGGAAGAAGCTCAGCTTCGCGCGCTACGCGGACGTCGCGGGGATCGCGATCGCGGGCGGCTACGCGGTGGGGCGCACGGGGTGCTTCGCGGTGGGCGACGACTACGGCCGGCCGTGGAACGGGCCGCTCGCCTTCACCTTCCCGAACGGCGCGCCGCCGTCGACCGCGGCCAACATGCAGGACCTGTTCGGCATCCCGCTCGCGCCGGGCACGCCGCCGAACCAGGTGATCGCCGTGCATCCGACGCAGCTGTACGAGACGGCGATGGGGTTCGTGATGTTCCTCATCCTCTGGCGCTTCCGCGACCACGAGCACGCCGAGGGGTGGCTGTTCGGGCTGTACTGCGTGCTGGCGGGGATCGAGCGGTTCATCGTCGAGTTCTTCCGCGCCAAGGACGACCAGCTGACGTTCGGGCTGACGTCGGCGCAGGTGATCGCGATCGGCATCACGGTGGTGGGCGTGATCGTGATGATCGTGCGCCGCACGCCGCGCCCGGGCGCCCCGGGCATCCACGCGACCGCCGCGGCGGCCTGAGCTCCGCCTGACCTCATGGCCACCGCCGTCCACGTGCCCGTCCTCGCGGGCCGGCACGTGCGGCTGGAGCCGCTCTCGCCGGCGCACGTGCCGGGGCTGTGCGCGGTCGGGCTCGACCCGGAGCTCTGGCGCATCACCGTCTCCCACGTCGCCACGCCCGACGACATGCGCCGCTACGTCGAGGCGGCGCTCGCGGACCGCGACGCGGGGACGGCCTTCCCCTACGCGCAGGTCGAGGTCGCGACCGGGCGCGTGGTGGGGAGCACGCGGCTCGCGAACTGGGCGCCCGCGCACCGCCGCATCGAGATCGGGTGGACGTGGGTCGCGCCACCCTGGCA
Organism: uncultured bacterium; assembly: GCA_966128675.1. GTDB lineage: Bacteria > Gemmatimonadota > Gemmatimonadetes > Gemmatimonadales > Gemmatimonadaceae > Roseisolibacter. Next base: position 5,429 of record CBHYLO010000046.1, read on the forward strand.
GCGGACCGCGATCAACACGGAGGCCAAGCTCCTCCTGATGACGCACGCCTTCGAGACGCTGCTGTGCCAGCGCGTGGAGCTGAAGACGGACGCCATCAACGCCCGGTCGCGGGCGGCGATCCTGCGGCTGGGCGCGGTCGAGGAGGGGACGCTCCGGCGGCACACGGTGACCGACCTGGGGCGGACGCGGGACACGGTGTTCTTCAGCGTGCTGTCCGACGAGTGGCCGCGCGTGAAGGCGGGGCTGGCGGCCCGTCTCGATGCACGCCTGCTGCCTGGCTGAACCCGCCCGGTGGCACCGCGCCCGCAATCCCGAGTACGATTGACGTGATTGCGGCCACCTGCCAGATTACGAGGGCGCGAATGAGAACCGTTCTCAACACGCGTCCCGCTTCCGTCGCTCCGTCCCGATCCGCGTGCTGAGCCTCTTCGCCCGCCGTCCGCGCCCGTCGCGCGCGCTGACCGTCGTGTCCGCGCCCGAGGGCGGCGCGTCCGCTGCGGCGACCGCGATGACGCCGCCCGCGTCGTGCCCGCTGGCGGCCTGCGGCCCCGGCGCCCGCGCCACGGTGCTCGCGCTCTGCTGCGGCCACGCCGACGCCTGCCGCCTGCGCGCGCTCGGCTTCAGCGAGGGGACCCAGGTGGACGTCGTCGACGCCCGCCACGCCATGCTGCTCGACGTGCGCGGCACGCGCATCGCCCTCGGCCCCGCGCTGACGGCCGGCATCACCGTCCAGCCGCACGCGAGCTGACGGTGGCCTCCCCGCCCGTCACGGCGGGCGGACTCGACGCGAGGACCCCCGGCAGCACGGCCCCCGCGGCCCCGATCCCCGACGCGCGCCCACTCCGCGTCGCCCTCATCGGGAACCCGAACACGGGGAAGACGACGCTCTTCAACGCCCTCACCGGGCTGCGGCAGAAGGTCGGCAACTTCGCCGGCGTCACCGTCGAGCGCCACGAGGGGAGCTACCGCACCGACGACGGTCGCCGCGTCGCGGTCCTCGACCTCCCCGGCAGCTACTCGCTGTCCGCCGGCTCCCCCGACGAGGCGATCGCCCTCGAGGTGCTGATCGGCCGCGGGAAGGACGTCCCGCTCCCGGACGTCGTCGTCGTCGTGATCGACGCGCAGCACCTGGAGCGCAACCTCTTCCTCGCGGGCCAGGTGCTGGAGCTTGGCCTGCCGGTGGTGGTCGCGCTGAACCAGATCGACGCCGCGGTCGCCGCGGGCGTGACGATCGACGTCCCGGAGCTGATCCACGAGCTGGGCGTCACGGTCATCCCGACGGTCGCCAAGCGCGGCGAGGGCGTGGACGCGCTGAAGCGCGCGATCGCCGCCGCCCCGGGCTTCCCGCCGGCGGAGCGGCGCTTCGCGCTGCCGCCGGCGGCTGAGGAGGCGCTGGCGCCGCTCGCCGCACGGCTGGAGGACGCGGGGCTGCCCCGCTCCGCTGCGCGCATGGAGGCGCTGCGGCTGCTGGGCGTCGCGCACCCCGAGGCGCACCTCGCCGACGTGCCCGACGCCGCGCCCCTGCTGGCGCGCGCGCGCGACGTGCTGACGACGGCCGGCCTCGTGCCCGAGCGGCTGGAGGCGGAGCTGCGCTACGGCTGGATCGCGGGCGTGCTCGCGCGCAGCCTCACGCGCGCCGCGCCACGCGGCCGCACCGCGACGCACCGCATCGACAGCGTGGTGCTGCACCGCGTGTGGGGCCCGCTGCTGTTCGTGACGCTGATGGCGCTCGTCTTCCAGGCGATCTTCACCTGGGCGACGCCGCTGATGGACGCGATCGAGGGCGTGGTGGGCTGGATGGGCGCGCGCGTCGGCGACGCGCTGCCGCCCGGCGACCTCCGATCGCTGGTGGTGGACGGCGTGTTCGCGGGCGTCGGCGGCGTGCTGGTGTTCCTGCCGCAGATCGCGATGCTGTTCCTGTTCATCGGCATCCTGGAGGACAGCGGCTACATGGCGCGCGCCGCGTTCCTGATGGACGGGCTGATGCGCCGCGTGGGGCTGCACGGCAAGAGCTTCATCCCGATGCTCTCGGGCTACGCGTGCGCGGTGCCGGGCATCATGGCCGCGCGCACGGTCGAGAACCCGAAGGACCGCCTGGCGACCATCATGGTCGTGCCGCTCATGAGCTGCTCGGCGCGGCTGCCGATCTACGCGCTGCTGATCGGCGCCTTCGTGCCGCCGGTCGCGATCCTCGGCGGCGCGATGACGCTGCAGGGCGTGACGATGCTCGGCATGTACTTCCTGGGCACGGTCACCGCGCTCGGCGTCGCGGCGATCTTCAAGCGCACGCTGCTGCGCGGCCCCGCGCGGCCGATGATCCTCGAGCTGCCCGCGTACCGGCTCCCGAGCGCGAAGAGCCTGCTGATCGGCGTCACGGGGCGCGCGTTGATGTTCGTGCGCCGCGCGGGCACCGTGATCCTCGCGCTGTCGATCGTGCTGTGGGCGCTCGCGACCTATCCGAAGTCGACGCCCGACGCGTCGCTGCCGGAGGCCGCGCAGCAGGAGCAGCAGCTGGAGCGCTCGTTCCTCGGCCGCATCGGGCACGCGATGGAGCCGGCGGTGCGCCCGCTGGGCTACGACTGGAAGATCGGCGTGTCGATCGCCGCCAGCTTCGCGGCGCGCGAGGTGTTCGTCAGCACGATGGGCACGATCTACGGCGTCGGCGACACGGAGCAGGACGACGCCGCGGCGCTGCGCGGGAAGCTGCGCGCCGAGCGCGACCCGCGGACCGGGCGCGCGGCGTACACGCCGCTGATCGCGATCGGGCTGATGGTGTTCTACGTGTACGCGCTGATGTGCATGAGCACCGTGGCCGTGACGGTGCGCGAGACGGGCGGCGGCCGCACGGGCTGGAAGTGGGCCGGCGTGCAGTTCGCCTACATGCTGGGACTCGCCTACGTGGCGGCGCTCGTGGTGTACCAGGGCGGCCGCCTGCTGGGATGGGGCTGATGGAGATGCAGACGCTGATCGTCATCGCGATCGTCGCGGTGGCGCTGCTGTTCGTGGGCCGCCGCGCGTGGAGCACGCTGCGTCCGAAGCGGGACGCGGGCTGCGGGCACGACTGCGGGTGTGGACCGGCCCCGTCGCGCGACGAGGGCGACTGGTCCAAGACCTGAGCCCGTCGATGGCGGAGCGGCGTGCGTCGCACCGCACGTCGGCGCGCGTGCTGGTCGCCGCGCTCGCGCTGGCGGCGACGGGCCGACCGCTCGCCGCACAGCGCCTCGCCTGGGACGTGAGCGCGGGCGCGGGCGCGATGCCGGACGTCTTCGGCAGCCGCTGCGGCGCGGGCGACCGCACGAGCAGCGGCGGCGTCCTGCTGGGCGTCGCGGGCCGCTGGCGGCTGCCGCCGCTGGTCGTGCTGGAGGCCGAGCTGTCCACGGGGGCGTCGACGTTCGCGAAGGGGTGCGACGCGGTGCTCCGCGCGACCGCGACGCCGCTGGGCGACGGCCGCGTGGCGGAGCGCGAGTTCGCCGGCTACACGGTCGAGACGCGCGATCCCGCCTTCTGGGCCGCCTCGCTGCGCGCGGGCGTCGAGACGCCGGAGCGCGCGCCGCGCGGCGTGCCGCTGCTGCGCGCGACCGCGGGCGCGGGGCTGGTGCGCAGCGCGGCGAAGCCGGCGCTGGAGCCGCTGGTCGTCCTCGCCGCAGGGGTGGGCACGCGCGGCCGCGGCGCGCGCGTGATGCTCGAGGGCGAATGGACGCACTTCAGGGCCGACGCGCGCGAGCGGCTGACGATCGTGCGGCCGGCGACGGCGACGTCGCCGCGCGTGGTCGAGCGCGCGTCGGAGCGCGGGATCCGGCTGCCGCAGGGCTGGACGGTGGCGCGGCTGCGCGTCGAGTTCCCGGTGGGCCCTCGGCGGCGCTGAGCGCGGGGCGCGTCCGGCGCCCTCTGGCGCCGCGGGGCATGGGGCGCCATCTTCGGGATATGTTCGGCATTGTCGCAGATCCCGGAATGGACGCAGTTTCAATTCGCGTCCAATCCTGGAGAAGCCATGCCGCCGCGCCCCGCGGCCCCGCGCCGTCCCGAGCCCGAATCCGTCGATGCGCTCTCCGGTCCCGCGCTCCGCACGTTCTTCCGCATCGCGGACGTCTGGCGCCTGAGCCCGGGTGAGCAGATGACGCTCCTCGGCGGGCCGCCGCGGTCCACGTTCTACAAGTGGCGCGAGGGCGGCGTCGTGCGGCTGCCGCGCGACGTCCTCGAGCGCATCTCGTACGTGCTGGGGATCTACAAGGCGCTGCAGATCCTGTTCGCCGAGCCGGCGCGCGCGGACGCGTGGATCCGCCACCCGAACGACGCGCCGCCGTTCGGCGGCCGCTCGGCGCTCGACCGCATGCTGTCGGGGAACGTCGCGGACCTCTACGTCGTGCGGCAGTACCTCGACGCGCAGCGCGGCGGCTGGCCGTGAGCGAGGCCGTCCCGGCGGACGGGCCGCCGCCGGCGGGCGCGCCGTCGCCGGACGCGGTGCCGGTGACCGCGGTGCGCTGGCGGCCCTGCTACCGGGTGGTGCCGAGCCGCTTCCCGCCCATCCAGCTGTTCGAGCGCGTCGCCGACCCGGCGGACCTCGACGCCGTGTTCGCGGTCGAGGCGATGACGGACGACAGCGTGCGCGCCGCGGTGGGCGACCTCTCGCGCGTGCCGCCCGACGAGCGCGTGACCGGCGCGGGCGCGGGCTACGTGATGGCGCCGTTCACGCACGTCGCGCCGCCGGGCGGACGCTTCAACGATGGCACCTTCGGCGCGTACTACGCCGCGCGCACGCTGGAGACCGCGGTGGCCGAGACGACCTACCATCGCGCGCGCTTCCTGCGCGCCACGCGCGAGCGGCCCATCGAGCTGGACATGCGCGTGCTGGTGGCGACGCTCGACGCGCCGCTGCACGACCTGCGCGGGCTGCAGGGCCGCTACCCGCAGCTGTACGACGCGGGGGACTACGGCGCGTCGCAGGCCTTCGGGCGCGCGCTGCGCGCGGCGGGCGCGTGGGGCGTGGTGTTCGACAGCGTGCGGCATCCGGGGGGCGAGTGCGCGGCGGTGCTGCGCCCGCGCGGCGTGGCCGAGTGCCGGCAGGGGATGCACCTCGCGTACGTCTGGGACGGCGCGCGCATCGCGATGGTCTACGAGAAGCGGTCGTTCCGCCCGTGAGCCGGCGGGCCGCGCTCGCGCTGCTCGCGCCGCTCACGCTGCTCGGCGGCTGCACCAGCGCGGGCGTGCGGGACGGCGTGCGCACGATCGAGCGCGACGCGCGCCAGCGCGCGGCGACGACCAACGGCGCGAACGCGAGCCTGCTCGTGGCGCGCCGCACGGACGCGGGCGTCGTCGTCGTGGACCTCGGCTGGCGCGGCGCGGAGCGCGCGCTCGACGACGCGCTGGCTCGGCTGGGCGCACGGCCGCGCGACGTGGTCGCCGTGCTGCTGACGCACAGCCACCGGGACCACGTGGGCGCGTGGCGGGCCGTCGCGCACGCGCCCTTCCACGTCGGCGCGGGCGAGCGCGCGCGGCTGCTGGGGCAGGCGGCGCACCGCGGCTGGATCCCGCGCCTCGCGGACCGCCTGCGCCGGCCCGCGCTGCCCGACGCCCGCCTGGACGTGCGCGAAATCGGCGGCGACACGGCGCTCGTCTTCGGGCGTGACACGGTGCGCGCCTTCGCGCTGCCGGGGCACACGGTGGGCAGCGTGGCCTGGCTGGTGGGCGACGTGCTGTTCGTGGGCGACGGCGCGTCGCACGCGCCCAGGAACGGAAGTCTGCGTCCCGCGCGGCGCGGCTTCTCGGACGATGCGCGCGGTGCGTGGCGGAGCCTCGTGCGCCTGCGCGCGGTTGTCGCACCGTTCCGCGTGCGTGCGATCTGCACCGCGCACGCGCGTTGCGCGCCGGCCGATTCAGCTACGTGGCGTCGGCTCACCGGGCGCGACTGACGCGGCGCCGGGCCCGAACGACAACTACAGACAGGATCACAGGATTACCAGGATTCACAGGATTCGACGCTCCACGCGGCGGAACGGGCTCTCGCAGCACGCGGGGCCATCGATCATGTGAATCCTGCAGATCCTCTCAATCCTGTTTCATGCTGTTCCTGCTCTGCGCCATGATCACCCGCCGTCGGCCTCCAGCACCACGACCGCCGCCGCCGTGTGGTCGGCGTGCGTCAGCGACAGGTGCGCGCGCGTCACGCCCAGCTCCGTCGCGCGCTCCGCCGCGCGGCCGTGGAAGCGCAGCGTCGGCCGCCCGTCCCACTCGACGACGACCTCGATGTCGCGCCAGCCGATGCCGCGCGCGTGCTCGGTGCCGGCGAGCGCCTTGTACGCCGCCTCCTTCGCCGCGAAGCGCGCGGCCAGATGCCGCGCGGGCTCGGCGCGGTTGGACGCGTAGGCGGCCTCACCTTCCGTGAACAGGCGCGACGTCGCGCGCTCGCCCTTGTCGGCGAGCATCTCCGCGATGCGCGCGATGTCCACCAGGTCGAGGCCGAGTCCGACGATCATGGCGTCACCGATCGCCCCGGGCGCTCACTGCGCGGCGCGCAGCACGTACAGCGTCTGGCGGCGCGTCTGGCCGCCGGCGCGCGCGAGCACCAGGTACGCCCCGTTCGCCAGCGCGGCCTGCGCGCCCACGTCCCACGTCACCTCGTCCACCGCCGCCGTGGCCGCGGCCCGCCACACGAGCCGGCCCGTGAGGTCGTAGACCAGCACGTCGCCCGCCGTGCCGACGAACGGCCAGGTGAAGCGCACGCGGTCGCCGCGCACCGGGTTCTCCGACGCGACGAACGCGATCGCGGCGTTCGGGTCCGTCGCGACGCGCGGCAGGTGCCCCACGAGCGCGATCTCGTCGACGTCCCACGGCAGCGCGGACGAGCGCAGCTCCAGCTGCAGCGTCGCGCCGCGCACGCCGCCGACCTCGCGGCTCTCCGGATAGAAGAAGGGCGAGTCGCCCGCGACCGTCAGCACGCGCTCGGGAAACGTGCGCCCGCCGTCGCGCGACAGCCACACCGTGCCGTTGCGCGACGGCCCGAACGCGTCGCCCGCGTGGCGCGACCAGAGCGCGACCGTGACCGTGTCCACGTCGTCGGGCACGCGCACCGCGGGCGAGCGCAGCGTCGCGTCGCCGAGCGTGCGCCACGCCGCGCGGCCCGCGAGCGGCGGCAGGCCGGTGGACGCGACCCCCGCCGCCGTCCAGCCGCTGTCGCCCGGCTCCGCACCGCCGGCGAGCAGCACGCGGTAGCGCAGGCTGTCGCGTCCCGCGCGCACCGCGACCTCCGACGGACGCGCGGGCAGCGAGTCGGCGACGGAGCGGCGCTGGTAGCGGCCGCCACCCAGCGCATCGACCGTCGCGCGGCGCGGCGCGCCGTCGACCGTGATGGCGGCGGGCGCGGCGCCGGAGCGCACGCGCACCATCGGGCTCACCGACTCCAGCGCGACGCGCGGCGCCGCGTAGCCCGTCGTGGGCGAGCGCCAGCGCGACGGATCGCCCGCCGCCTCGATCGCGTCGAGCGCGAACGGCAGGTTGTCCTCGAACAGCGTGCGCAGCTTCGCCTCGTCGTCCGGGAACTCGAAGCCGTAGAACGTCGCCCCCTCGAACCCGCTCGAGATCTCGGGCGTGAAGCTGATGGTCCCGAAGCGCTCGGCCGCGAAGTCGGTGTACTCGCCGTTCGTGGGGTAGAGCTGCCACGACGGCTCCGGGCGCTGGTAGCCGTATGGCGCGCCCGGCAGCCGATCGCGCACCGCCGGTCGCTCGTCGGTGCCCGCGAGCGCGCGGTAGATGCTCAGGTCACCCGGCAGCAGCCCGTAGCGCCAGCCTTCGGGATGGAGCAGCAGCCCCGCGAAGGTGTGGTAGCTCACCGAGACGACCGGCGGGTGCAGCACGTGGAAGCGCTCGATGGCCTGCGTCTCCAGCTCGGACGCGGCCGAGCCGCCGCGGAACACCTCGCTGCGCGGATCCGGCGAGGAGCCGAGGTCGTCGACGCCCCAGCGCACCGAGTGGTTGCGGTTGAGGTCCACGCCGACGACCGGCCGGCCCTCGAACGTGCCCTGCTGGCGGCGGTTCTTCCGCCACAGGCGGTCGTTCGTGAAGGTGTACTCGTAGCCGTCGGGGTTCGCGACTGGCACGATCCACACGTCGCGCCGCGCCACCAGCGAGTCCACGCGCACGCTCGGCGCCGGCGGCGCGACGAGGTGGCGCAGCAGGCGCAGCGTCATCTCGGTCGCGGCCCACTCGCGCGCGTGGTAGGTCGCGAGGAAGAGCACGTTGGGGCGCCGCGGGTCGTCGCCCGCGGGGCCGACCTTCGCCGCGAGGATCGGACGTCCCTCCAGCGTGCGACCGAGCGTGTCGAGCCGCACGCGCGTCGGGTTGGCGCGCGCCAGCGAGTCGAGGAGCGCGCGCACGCCGCGGCGCGGGTCGTCGTAGCTGCGATAGACCGTCGTCTGCGCGGCGTCGGCCGCGGTGCGCGGGCGCGGCGCGCGCACCTCCACGGTCGTCGCGCCCAGGCGCTCCAGCCGCGCGCGCTCCGTGGAGTCGACCACGACGAGCCGCTCGCCGCCGCGCCCCGGCACGACGTCGAAGCCGAGCCGGGCCAGCGCGCGCACGTCGAGCGAGTCGGCGCCGCCCACGCGCACGACGACGTGCGCGTCCTGCGCGCGCGCGGCCGCCGGCGCCGCCGAGAGCGCGGCCGCCAGCAGCAGCGCCGGCGCGCCGCCAC
>CBHYLO010000047.1:0-14000 GCA_966128675.1 uncultured bacterium
GCCCGGCCCCCCCCCCCCCCGGGGGGGGGGGGGGGGGGGTCGCGGGGGGGGGGCCCCCCCCCGGCGCGGGGGCCCCCCCCCCGCATGCGTTCCGCCGCACGACCCGCGGGCGGTCAGACCGCCACCGGCTCCTCGGCGCCCTGCTCCGCCGACTCCGTCGGATCGGCGACGTCCCACTCGTTGCCGCACTTCAGGCACTTCCGGTAGCTGCCGCGCGTCTTGTTCTGCTTCGCCTCCGCGCCCTCGTAGCCGCACTCGGGGCAGACGTCCTTCACCGGCTTGTCCCAGACGACGAAGTCGCAGTTGGGATAGTTCTCGCAGCCGTAGAAGATCTTGCCGCGCGCCTTCGACTTGCGCTGCGAGATGTCGCCGCCGTCCTTCGGGCACTTCACGCCCGTCGGCAGCGCGCGCGTGCCGCGGCACTTCGGGAAGCGGCTGCAGCCCAGGAAGTCGCCGCTCTTGCCCTGGCGCAGGTACATCGGCGCGCCGCACTCCGGGCACAGGTACTCGGTGACCACCGGCGGCTTGCGCTCGCCGCTGATGGGCCGCGTGTACTTGCACGTCTTCGGGTGGTTCTCGCAGGCGACGAACGGGCCGAAGAAGCCCGCCTTGGGCACCAGCTTCCCGCCGCACTCCTTGCACCGCTCCGTCTCCAGCGCGGACAGGTCGTGCGCCTCGGCGATCAGCAGGTCGAGGTCGCGGTCGTGCAGCTCCTCGGAGAACGGGCCCCAGAACTCCTGCAGCGCGGTGCGCCAGTCGACCGTGCCGCCCTCGACGCGATCGAGCTCCCCTTCCATGGTCGACGTGAACTGCACGTCGAAGATGGCCGGGAACTTCTTCACCATCACCTTCTCGACCGTCTCGCCAAGCGTGGTCGGGAAGAAGCGGCGCTGCTCGAGCAGCACGTAGCGGCGGTCGGCGAGCACGCTGATGATCGACGCGTACGTCGACGGGCGGCCGATGCCGAGGCGCTCCAGCTCCTTCACCAGCGACGCCTCGGAGAAGCGCGGCGGCGGCTGCGTGAAGTGCTGCTGCGGGACGATCGCCTTCACCGGCACGCGCTCGCCCGGCTCCAGCATCGGGAGCGCCTGCTCGTCCTCGAGCGCGACCGAGTCGCCCTCCTCGCGCGCCTCGCGGTAGAGCGCGAGGAAGCCCTGGAACTTCACGACGCTGCCCGTGGCGCGGAACGCGTACGAGCCGACGCCGGAGGGATAGGCCGCGCCGGTGGTGGGCTTCATCTCGAAATCCACCGTCGTCGTGTCGAACACCGCCGGCGCCATCTGCGACGCCATGAAGCGCTTCCACACCAGCTCGTAGAGCTTGAGCTGGTCGGCCGAGAGGTACTTGCGCACCAGCTCCGGCCGGCGCGTCGGATCGGTCGGACGGATGCCCTCGTGCGCGTCCTGCGCGTTCGTCTGCTTCGTGCTGCCGTAGAGCTGGAGCCCCGGCGCCAGGTAGTCCTCGCCGAAGAGCGTGCGCAGGTGCTCGCGCGCCGCCGTCGCCGCGCTCTCCGCCACGCGCGTCGAGTCGGTACGCATGTACGTGATGAGGCCGACCGCGCCCTCGGGGCCGAGGTCGATGCCCTCGTACAGGTCCTGCGCGAGGCGCATCGTGCGCTTGGAGCCGAAGCCCAGCTTCTTCGCGCCCTCCTGCTGCAGCGTGGAGGTCGTGAACGGCGCCTGCGGGTTCTTGCGGCGCTCGCGCCGCTTCACGTCGGTGACCGGGAAGATGTCGCGGCCCTCGAGGTCCGCGAGGATCGCGTCCGCCTGCGCGGCGTTCGAGATCTCCGGCTTCTTCCCGTCGACGTGATGGAGCTTGGCCGTGAAGGGCTGCGTCCCCTTCTCCAGCTGCGCGGTGACCGACCAGTACTCGACCGGGAGGAACGCGCGGATCTCGCGCTCGCGCTCGACGATCAGGCGCAGCGCCACCGTCTGCACGCGGCCGGCGGAGAGCCCCTTCTTCACCGTCTTCCAGAGGACCGGGCTGGCCTTGTAGCCCACCAGGCGATCGAGCACGCGGCGCGCCTGCTGCGCGTCGACCTTGCCGGTGTCGATGTCGCCCGGCTGCTCCATCGCCCGCGCGATCCCTTCCTTCGTGATCTCGTGGAAGAGGACGCGGCGGATGACGGGCTTGGGGCCGCGCTTGGGCGTGATGAGGTCCGCGACGTGCGCGGCGATCGCCTCGCCCTCGCGGTCAGGGTCGGTCGCGACGAAGATCTCCTTCGCGTCCTTCGCGGCGCTCTTCAGCTCCGCGATCGTCTTCTCCTTGCCCGCGATCGGCTCCAGCTGCACGTCGAAGCCGTGGTCCACGTCGACGCCCAGCTTCTTCTCGGGCAGGTCCATGATGTGGCCCACGGTCGCGCGCACCTTGTAGCCGCGGCCGAGGTACTTGCCGATCGTCTTCGCCTTCGCCGGCGACTCGACGATGACGAGGGAGGTCGTGCCCGGGGGCGTCGGCTCCTCGTCCGCGGCCGGATCGAAGGCGGCCGCCCGCGCGCGCGTGGTCCGCGCGCTGCCGGCGGCGGTCGCCTTCTTGGCCGTCGTCTTCTTCGTCGCTGTCTTCTTGGTCGCCATGGTCCCTAGTGTACCGTCGAGGACTCGGCCGATCCGCCGAACGCGCCGTCGATCAGCGCGCGGAGGTCGTCGACCGCGATGCGTCCATCTATTTGAACGAGCGCCCGCTCGATCACGTGTTCGAGCTCGGCGACCGACCAGCCGGCCGCCGCCCTGCGTTGGATCAGGTGGCCCCACGCCTCGCTGGAGAAGCGCGCCCGCTCGTGGGCCGCGGGGATCCGCAGCGCCGGCGGGGCCGGCGGGGCGGCCTCCGCCGCCCCGGCCGTCGGGTCTGCCGAGCCGGCCGGTCGTGCGGCCGTCATGGACCCCCCGTTTCCAGGATCGCCCGCGAAGGCGGACACCACCGTGTCGATCCGACGCGAGTCGTATCCCCGCGCCGCCAGATACACCCGGACCGCCCGGAGGTCCGCCGAGCCGTCGAAGCGCTCCCGCAGCTCCTGCAGCAGCGCGTCCAGGCTCTCGGGGGCGAGGCCCTCGGGGGCGAGGCCCTCGGACGGGTCGTCGCGATCGGCCGTCATGCTCCTCCCTCCGCCGTCCGGACCAGCGCCACCACCCGGTCGGCGACGCCGGCCGGGTCGCACCCGTCGGTGTCCACCGTGAAGTCGGCCGCCTCGTAGCCCGCCGAGCGGCGGGCCAGCAGGGCCGAGAGCGCCGCCAGCGGATCGTCCGCGGCGGCCAGCAGCGGGCGGTCGGCGACCGCCGCGCCCAGCCTGGCGAGCGCGGCCGCCGGCGCCGTCCGCAGGTAGATGATACTTCCGGCCGGCCGCAAAGGTGCCGAGGCGGCCGAGTTCGCCAGCCAGCCGCCGCCGGGGGCGAGCACCATCGCCGGCGCTGCGGCGAGCTCCCGCGACAGCCCGGCCTCGCGCGCGCGGAAGGCGGCCTCGCCGTCGCGGGCGAACTGCTCCGGGACCGACGCCCCCACCCGCCGCTCCAGCTCGGCGTCGAAGTCGAGGAAGGGGCGGTCCAGGGCGGCGGCGACCAGGGGGCCGACCGTGCTCTTCCCGGCGCCGGGCAGCCCCACGAGGATCACGTGGCGGGCGCTCACGCGCCCGGGTCGGACCCGGCGGACGCGCCAGCCGCGTCGGGGGCGTCCTCGGGCAGCCGGGCGCGGACCTGGGCGAGGTAGCCCTCGACGTTGCGGGTGAGCTCGACCAGCGAGTCGCCGCCGAACTTCTCGAGCACCGCCTGCGCGAGGACGAAGGCCGCCATCGCCTCGGCGATCACGCCCATGGCCGGCACGGCGGTCACGTCGCTCCGCTCGGCCGCCGCGGCGGCCGGGGCGGCCGACTTCACGTCGATCGTCTGGAGCGGGCGCATGAGCGTCGCGATCGGCTTCATGGCGACGCGCACGAGCAGCGGCTCGCCGTTCGTCATGCCGCCCTCCAGCCCGCCCGCGCGGTTGGTGAGCCGGCGGACGTTCCCCGCCCGCTCCCGCCCCGGCGCCAGCGCGATCTCGTCGTGCACGTCGGCCCCGCTGCGTCGCGCCGCCTCGAAGCCGAGCCCGACCTCGACGCCCTTCACCGCGGGGATCGAGAGCATCGCCTGGCCCAGCCGGCCGTCCAGCTTGCGGTCCCAGGAGACGTGCGAGCCCAGCCCCACCGGCAGCCCGGTCGCCACCACCTCGACGATGCCGCCGAGGGTGTTCCCCGCCCGCTTCGCCTCGTCGATGCGGGCGATCACGGCCTGCTCGGCCGCCGAGTCGAGGACGCGGACCGGCGAGGCGTCGGAGGCGGCGTTGAGGTCCGCCGGCAGCTCGAACGGCTCGCAGTCGATGCCGCCTAGGTGCACCACGTGGCTGCCGATCCGGACGCCCAGCTCCGCCAGCAGGCGCCGGCAGACCGCCCCGACCGCGACGCGCATCGTGGTCTCGCGGGCCGACGCGCGCTCCAGGATGTCGCGGGCGTCGGCGCGCTCGTACTTGAGGACGCCCGTGAGGTCGGCGTGGCCGGGGCGGACGCGGGTCAGCGCGCGGCGGCGCGGATCCGGGTCGCTCTCCCGCGGGCCCGGGTCCATCACGTCGACCCAGTTCTTCCAGTCCGCGTTGCGGACGAGCATGGAGATCGGGCCGCCCAGCGTCTCGCCGGCCCGCACGCCGCCCAGGAACTCGACCCGGTCGGTCTCGATCTGCATGCGGCGGCCGCGTCCGTACCCCTGCTGCCGGCGCGCGAGGTCCGCGTCCACGTGCTCGGCCAGGAGGGGCAGGCCCGCGGGCATGCCTTCGAGGACGGCGACGAGGGCCGGGCCGTGCGATTCGCCGGCGGTGGTGAAGCGGAGGGCGGACATGCGACGGGAGGGAGGGGTCCGGCGGGAGGCGAGCGAAGCAAAGTAACAGTGTCGCGGCCGGCGCCACCCCGCGGCGGGCGGGACCGCGGCGAACGGGCTGGCGGCCAAACGCCGACGGCGCCGGCCCCCGGGAGGGCCGGCGCCGTCGGGCGCGCGGGGCGCGGGACCGGGTGGCCCGCGACCTATCGGCGCTGGAACGACGGGGTGCAGCCGGAGTTGAAGTCCCGCTCCAGCGGCACGACCACCACGCCGCGCGCCGAGGCGCCGACGAGGACGATCTGGCCGTTCGGGCGGAGCGAGGCCTTGATCGGCCCGATGATCGGATCGCGGATCTCGAGCGCGCCCAGCTTCTGGTAGCAGTAGCTGTCGAACACCTCGATCTGCGGCGTCATGGAGGCCGAGAAGCTGAGCCGGCGGTTGATGTCCGTCGTGAAGGCGCCCGAGCCGGCGTTCAGCGGATGGAAGTCGAAGCCGGCGTTCGGGCCGCCCGACGTCTGCATCAGGCCCTGCAGCCGCAGCTGCGGATCGATGATGTAGGTCGAGTCGCCGCGGATGGCGGACAGCGCGCCGTCGAAGTTGATGGCGACGCCCCGCACCGAGGAGAAGGTGTTGGCGATGAAGTCCGACACGTCGCGCGGCGGGGAGACGCCGCGGTCGATGAAAGGCATCGAGAAGAACCAGGTGCGGCTGCCGTCCTCGAAGCTCGTCGCGATGCCGCGGTCGGCCTCGTACCCGATCGCGCGGCTGCCGAGCACCGAGCCGCCCTCGCCGAGGATCGCGCGGGCGAAGTTGCCGGAGTTGCGGACGAAGGTCGTGTCGCGGAAGCCCAGCTGGTCGATGCGCACCACCGTGCTGTACATCCGGCGCTCGCCCGTGTTCGACGTGATCTCCTGCATGAAGGGCACGAGCGTCGTCATCTCGGGCGGCTGCGCGCAGGTCGCCGGCAGGCGGTACGACGGGTGCGCGGCGTAGCGCTCCAGCTCCAGCGTGTCGGAGCGCTGCACGCCCATGCCCATCGCCTGCTCGAAGAAGAAGTGCGACGTGCAGTTCGTCAGGCTCTCCCAGCGGATGGTGCCCTTGTTGGGGAAGCTGAACGACTGGCCGGGCGTCGGCGTGGTCGAGTAGACGAGCTTCACGTCGCCGCACTCGTTGCCGTCGGTGCTCCCGACCTCGCAGGTCGCCGCCAGGAACTGCGGGCGGTCCGAGAAGTCGTAGACCTTGCGCGTCCGCATGATCTCGCCCGTGGTCACCGAGCGCTCGCTGGTGACGCTGTAGGCGATGATGTTCGGCAGCGGATAGCGGTACACCTCGACGCCGCCGCCGTCGGTGCCGCCGATCTGCACGTAGCTGACGTTCGTGCCGCCCGAGTTGGCGACGAGCAGCGTGTCGCCCAGCACGCCGGCGCGGTTGCGCGGCCAGCCGGTGATGCCCCAGGGGCGCGAGCCGACGACGACCGGGGTCTCGAAGGCCTGGCGCGCGAGGCTGAACACCTCGACCTGGTTGCGGTCGATGTTGGTCAGGTAGAGGCGGTCGTAGCGGTTCACGTAGATGCCGTCGGCCAGCAGGCCGCCGTTCGGGAGCGCGCGGGTCGCGCCCGACACCACCAGCACCGAGTCGAGGCGGTCGGCGCCGTTGCCCAGCTTCGCGTACGAGCGGCGCTGCGCCATGTTGGTGGCGAAGCCGCGCACGTAGATGGGCGCCGGCAGCGTGCGCGCCGGGATGCGGAACGTGAAGGTCGCCTCGGCGGTCGTCAGCTGGCCCGACAGGATCGTCGAGTCGGCGACGATGACGCGCTTGAGCACCGTGTCGACCAGCTCGTAGCCGAGGACGCGGATGCCCGTCGGGTCGCTCGCGGCGACGCGGACCGTGTCCTGCACCTCGACGCGGCGGGTGACGCCGGACGTGACGACCGGCGTGCTGTTGACCGCGCTGAGCGGCTGCACGGCGAACGACACCGGCGCACCTGTCGCGCGCTGCCCGAGGGAGTCGAGGACGAACGGCGTGACCATGAGCACGCCCGTCTGCGCGGTGGCCGGCACGACGACGGTGTCGATCACCGACACCGAGTCGCGCAGCGGCTCGCGATAGAAGACCGAGGCGCTGGCCGTGAAGCCGGGCCCCGTCGCGGTGTAGCCGACCGCGCGGACCTTGAGGCGCGCCGACGCCGAGATCGAGATCACGCCCGACTTGTCGATGACGAAGAGCGACCCGGGCTGCGGCGCCGTGAGCCGCACCTTGGGCGGCTCGACGTTGCCGGTCGCCACGCGCACCGACGTCTCGGCCGCCGCGTTGCCGGCGCCGTCCGAGGCGCCGCCCGTGACGGTGACCTGCGTGCCGGCCGGCGTGCCCGCGGGGACGCGGAACAGCACCGACTGGTGGAAGCTCGTCACGGCGGTGGTGAACGTCGTGTCGAGGCCGACGACGGTGGTGTCCTTGCCGATCGGCAGGCGCTGCGTCGCGACGACGCGCACCCGCTTGAGGCCCAGGTTGTCGCCCGCGGTGATCTGCACCGCGATGGTCGAGTCGTTGCCGGTGCCGGCCGCGGCCGGCGCGAGCGCGACCGCGGGCGGCCTGCGGTCGCCCTCGGCGCCGCCGGGGATTGCCGAGGAGGACGCGTCGCCGCAGGCCGCCAGCGCGCCGCCCAGGGCGAGCGCGCCGGCCGTGCGGAGCGCACGCGTCGGGAAGAGGATCGTCGCCATATGCTCGGCTCTCCGTCGGTCAGCGGCGCGGGGCCGGGATCGGGGCGGGCTCGCCCTCGTCCAGGATGTACGGCGTGACCAGGATCAGCAGGTCCTGCTTGCGCTCCTCGCTGCGCGTCTGGCCGAACAGGCGGCCGACGAAGGGCAGGTCGACGAGGAACGGGATGCCCGTCTTGACCGTGAAGGTCTTGGTGACCGTCAGGCCGCCGATCGCCGCCGTCTCGCCGTCGCCGACGAGCACGCGGTTCTCCGCGCGCTGGCGGTTGAAGACGACGCCGACGTCGGTCGTCGACAGCTGCGCGTCGGAGTTCTCGGCGCTCACGTCGAGGACGATGCGGCGGTTGTTCGTGACCTGCGGGACCACGCTGAGCCGGATGCCCGCCTCCTCGAGGCGGACCGTGGCGCGCGGCTGCCCGCCGCCGAACGCCGCGCCGGAGCTGGCGTCGATCACGCGGATCGGCACCTGCTGGCCGACGAAGATCTCGGCCGGGCGGTTGTTCAGCGTGACGATGCTCGGCTCCGACTGCACGTCGGCCAGCTCGCTCTGCTGCAGCGCGTTGACGAACGACGTGAGCTGGAAGCGGCCGAGGGTGGCCGAGTAGATCAGGTTGAGCGCGGAGGGCTGCATCGCCGTGTTGGCGTTGGCGAGCGCCGACAGCGCGTTGCCGCCGAGCGCGATGCGGTCGCCGGGGAACGCCTCGCCGCCGCCCATCGCGTCGGGCACGCCGTCGCCGTTCGTGTCGAGCGGCTTGCGCGTGGACGGGTCGATGCGCTGCACGAGCTGCTGGAAGAACTGCTTCGTGCCGGTGCCGAGGTCGTACGAGACGCCGATGTCCTCGAGGCCCGTGCGGTTGACGAAGAGGATCTTCGCCTTGATCGCGACCTGGGGCGTGCGCACGTCCAGCTCGCGGACGCGGGCGACGATCTCGGGGATGTTCGACGGGACGTCGCTGATCAGCAGCTTGTTCGTCGAGCGGTCCGCCGTGACGGCGCCGCGCACCACGCAGCCCATGGGGACGCCCTTCTGGTCGCCCTGGTTGCCCGTGGTCATCGACGACTGGCCCGGGTTCTTCGCGGCCGCCGCCGCGGCCGCCGCCGCCGCGTCGCCCGGCGCGCACTCGCGCGAGAGCAGCGTCTGGATCAGCGGGACGAGCGAGTCGGCCTTGGCGTAGTTGATGTCGATGATCTGGGTCGCCACCGGCTCGGTCGCGCGGTTGCTCGCCAGGTTCTTGTAGCTGTCGACCGTGATGATGCCGTTCTTGCCGTCCTCGCTGAGCGCGAGGCCCTGCGAGCGCAGGAGCGCGCGGAGCGCGACGTCCCACGGCTGGTCCTTGATCTCGGCCGTGATGTTGCCGGTGACCTCCTTGCCGACGATGATCGTGCGGCCGGAGAACGCGGCGAACGCGGCGACCACGTCGCGGATGTCGGCGTCCTGGTAGGTCACGGTGAGGCGCGCGCCGTCGCGGGCGACCGTCTCGCGCTGCTCCCGCTGCGCCCGCGTCTCGCGCGGCTCGCGCTCGGCCTCGCGGGCCTTGGGCGCGGGCGTCGCGGGGACGGTCACCGCGGGCTCGGGCGCCTCGCGGCGCGGCGCGGCCTCGCTCGGCGCGGCGGGCGCCGCGGCGACGTAGGTCTCGGCCGGGCGGCCGGCCTGCCAGGGCGCGAAGGCGGCGCCGCTCTCGCCCTGCACCACCAGGCGGACCGCGCCGTCGATGCGCTCGACGCGGTAGGTGCGGGGGCCGTCGAGCTCCACGACGACGCGCACGACGCCGGCCTTGAACTGCGCCAGGCGCACGTTCTTCACGCCGCCGCGCGACGCGCCGTCGTAGCGCGCCCCGCCGGCGACGGCGAGCGTCGCGCCGTTCAGGTCGAGCACCACGCGGCGCGGCCCGTCGAGCACGAAGTCCTGCACCGTGACCTCGCGGTCGATGCGGATGAGCACCGCGGCCGCGGCGTTGTCGCCGGCGACGACGCTGACGCCGGTGACGGCGGCGCGCGCATCGAGGGCGGGCGTGCGGCGCGCGATCGGGTTCGTGATCGCGGCGGGGGTGATGGGCGCGCGATCGGTCGTCACGGGGACGGACGCGAACGCGGGGGTCGCGGCGGTGACCGCGGCGGTGAGCAGGGAGCCGACGCCCCTCATGGCAGCCTCGTAGCGGTAGAGTCCTGAAGCCCCAGGATCTCCTGGCGGCTGAAGCCGAGCTCCTCGATCGTGAACACGACGTGCTTCTGGCGGATCTGCGCCACGCGCATGCGGCCGAGCAGCTGGCCGGGGCGGACGCGATGCTGCTTCTTGGTCGTGGAGTCGCGCAGGATGGCCACCGAGCCGGCGCCTCGCGGGTCGTAGACGACCGCCACCAGCCGCAGCTCGCTCGGCATCGGGCGGATGACGGACGTCGAGATGAGCGCGCGGAACGGATCGCGACGCCCGCTGCCGCCGTAGGCGAACACCTCGCGCTCGATGGTCGCGGTGGTGGGCGTCGTGTCGCGGCGGACCGCGCGGACGGCCGGGCGCACCGGCGTCGGCGCCGCGGCCGCGCCTGTGGCGACGGCGGCCGTCTTCACGGTCGGCTTCGCGGCCGGCTTCGCGATCGGCGCCGCGGCCTTGGCGGGCGTCGCCGCGGGCGTCGCAGCGGCCGCGTTCGCGACGGGGGCCGGCGCGGGCGCCGGCTTCGCGGGCGTGGCCTTCGCGGGCGTCGCCACCACGGTCGGCTCCTCGGCGTGCGCGCCGAAGAAGAGCCAGCCCGCGGAGGTGAGCGTGAGCGTGAGCGCGACGCCCAGCAGCGCGAGCCGCCGCGCCTGGGGATTGAGGGTCACGGGAGCACCTCTCCGGCGCGCGAGACGCCGCTGGGCGCCGCGGTGTGCGCCACGTAGGTCTGGAGCGTCACCGTCGCCATCAGCGGCTGCACGGTGGGGGCGGCGCCCGCCCGCGCGGCCTGCGCGGCCTGCGCGCTGTTCTTGGCCTGCGCGGGGGCGAGCGTGAACGTCACCGGGGCGACGATGCGCGGCAGCGAGCCGACGTTCGCCATGAAGGAGCTCAGCGCGTGGTAGCTGCCGACCACCGTCACGCGGTAGCGGTGCGTGTCGAACTGGTCGCCGCCGATCACGGGCTCCGGCTGCACGCCGCCGATCTCGAGGCCCGCGCGGCGCGCGGCCGTCGAGACCTCCTCGAGCACCGCCGGCACCTCGTGCGCGGTCGGCACCAGCTGGCGCAGCACGCCGAGGGTGGCGCGCGAGCGCGCGGCCTGCGCGCGCAGCGTCTTGGCGGTGCCGCGCTTCAGCTCGCGCATCGCGCGCTCGTTCGTGTCCTCGAGCCGCTCGACGCGCGACCGCTGCTCGTCGAGCTCCAGCGCGCGCGCGCTGTACGGGTAGAGGTAGTAGTAGACCCCCAGCCCGCCGGCGATCAGCGCCACGGCGAACTTGATCTGGTCCTTCTTCTCGGTCGGGAGCAGCGGCACGGGGCTCTCCTCAGCGCAGCGGAACGGTGGTCGCCCGCGTCCGCACGAGCCCGCGCAGCGGCGTCTCGTACTCGCCGTCGAGCGTGAACTCCGTGACGTCGCGGCCGTCGACGACGACCGCCTCGGACTTGGCGAGCTGCACGCGCTGCACGAACGGCGACGCCTCGAGGTCGCGCATGAACGTCGTCAGCGCCTGGATGTCGACCGTCTGGCCGACGATGCGGAACTTCAGGCCGCCCTTGGCGCTGTCGGCGGCGATCGAGTCGGCCTTCGCGGCGGCCTTGCCGGCGGCGGTCGTGTCGGTCGACTTGCGCGCGGCGGCGGGGCGCGGCGCGCCGCTCGTCTGCTTGACGTTCGTCAGCCAGGTGTACGCGGGGAGGCTCTGGCTCACCTCGTCCAGCACGTGCGCCCAGACGTAGCGGTTGCTGTCGATGGCCGCGATGATCGCCAGCTGCTGCTCGACCGAGTCCCGCTCGGCCAGCGCCTGCTTGCGGTCCTTGATGACGCCCGCGAAGCGCGTCGAGTCGCCCACCGCGACGGTCTCGCGCTCCGCGAGCGCCTCGGCGTCGCGCAGCTGGAGGACGTGCGCGCCGCCGATGCCGCCGGCGCTGGCGACGAGCATGACGACGGCGGCCGCGAGGTAGCGGTCGCGGACGGCGAGCTTCAGGCGGTCGGCGAGCGCGCCGACCGCGGGGCTGGCGCCGCGGCGCGCGGCCTGGCGGCCGGGGAGGAGGTTGACCTCGATGATCATCGGGCGGCTCCGGAGTGGGCGGGACGCGGCGCGGTCACGCGACCTTCCGCAGGGCGAGGCCGAGGGGGAGCATCAGCAGCGGGGCGATGGCGTCGGCGTCGAGGCCGTCGAAGGCGCCGTCGCGCACCGCGATGCCGCCGAGGGGCTGCGCCACCTCGACCGAGACGCGGAGCTGGGTCGCGACCGCCTGGGCGAGGCCCGGGATGCGCGCGCCGCCGCCGCACAGGTAGAGCGCGCGGAGCGGACCGGCCGTGCGCGACGCCGACTCGAGGAACGCGGCCGCGCGCTCGACGCCGACCGCGACGTCCTGCGCGTGCCGCGCGACGATGGCGCCGAGCGCCGCGGTGGCCGCGCCGCCGGCATCGCCGTGGCCCTGCAGCACCCGCTCCGCGTCGCGCGCCGACAGCCCGAGCTCGCGCTGCAGGTCCTCGCGCACGCGGCGCGTGCCGGCAGCGAGGTCGCGCGTCAGCACGGGCACGCCCTCCTCGAGGATGTTGACGTTCGTGACCTCGTGGCCGACGTTCGCCAGCGCGACGACGCCGGTGAGCGCGTCGGGATAGCTGGTCTCGAACGCGTTGTGCAGCGCGAAGGCGTCGACGTCGACGACGCGCGCCTTGGCGCCGGCGTCCTCCAGCAGACGGACCTTCGCCTCGACCAGCTCGCGCTTGGCCGCGACGAGCAGCACGCTCATCTCGGGCGCGTCGCCGGCCGGATCGAGGATCTGGAAGTCGAGCTGCACGGAGTCCATGTCGAACGGGACGTGCTGCTCCGCCTCCCAGCGGATCAGCTCCCGCGCGGCGGCCTCCTTGACGCGCTCCATCCGGATGCGCTTGACGATGACGTCGCGGCCGCCGATGGCGACGACGACGTGCCTGGCCTGTTCGGCCGCGGCGGCGAGCGTCTCGCGCACCGCGTCGGCGACGAGCGCCGGGTCCATCACCTCGCCCTCGACGATCGCGTCGTCCGCCAGCGGCGTGACGACGACGCGCGTCAGCTCCGGCACGGCGCCCGAGTGGTCGACGACGGCGGCCTTCACGAGGCCGGATCCGATGTCGAGACCGACGGTCTGCTTGCTCCGACCGAAGATGCGCATGAGCGGGTGAGCGGTGAGGATTTGCAGGGTGATCGCGCGCCGCCGATGCACGTCGGCCGCTTCACGCGCTCAACACGAACGGGGCGCACCGGGGGTAACGGCTGAGGCGTGCGATCCGTCACCTCCTGGCCTACCGTGTGACGGTGACCCCTCCCCGCCTGCCTAGAGGGATGACGCGCGAGGCCACCAGCGTGACGGCCGTGACCGCGCAGGCCGAGTGTTCGACGACGCTCGCGGGGCCCAGCGCGACCGACGGCGCGGCGTCCGTCGCGGCCGCGCGCTGACGCACGAGCAGCGCGCCCGTCACGCGCAGCGACGCACTCGCGGCGCGCAGCGCACCGCGCACGATCACGACGCCGGTGACGGCGACGTCGCCCTCCACCTCGAGGTCGCCGTCGACGAGCAGCATGCCCTGCATGCGCGCCGGTCCGCGGAGGCGCGTGACGCCCGCGCCGCGCACGTGCACGACCGGCGCGACCTCGGTGCACGGGAGCGACGCGCCTGCCCCGCGCCGCGGCTCGCCCCAGCTGCCGGCGTCGACGACGCACGCGCCGCCGGCCTCGCGCGGCAGCGGCGAGACGTCCGCGCCCGCCGGCACCACGACGTCCGCACGTCGCACCAGCGCGTCCCACGACTCGTCGCCGTACGCGTCGAAGGTCGCGTCGTCGCGCGCGGCAGGGGTGACGAGAACGCGATGCGCGGCCGGCACGTCGGGCGCGACGCCGACCGAGTCGGCGTCGGCGCCGATCGCGAGGTCGGCGGGGCCGCCCACCGGTGGCGGGCAGTCCCACCCTGCAGGAGCGACGTCGCCGCCGCGCAGCACCGCGCCCGCGGGCGCGACGACCGGTCCGCCCGCCGTGAGCGCGGCCGGCGGCACGATCCAGACGCGCGACAGCCGCGCGAACAGGCCCGCGCGCCGGATCGCGGACGCGCCCGCGCCGCCGACGCCGGTCGCGACGCGCGACTCCGCCACCAGCAGGTAGCGGTGCAGGTCGAGCCGGAGGACGTCGAGGGTCGCCGCGCCGGCGGCGGTCGTGACGTCCACGCGGCGCACGCTCCCCGGCCGCAGCGCGAGCACCCAGGCCGGGCTCCAGTGGCGGCGCGCCCGGGCGAGGGCCGCGTCGGCCGTGGCGCGCGCCTGCAGGG
>CBHYLO010000048.1:0-13890 GCA_966128675.1 uncultured bacterium
GATCGCGAAGGCGCCCGAGGGCCAGGCCACGCTCGACATCCTCGACTCGGCCGGCGCGGTGATCCGCACGATCACGAGCGTCTCGCCCGGCGAGCGCACGCAGGCGGTCGAGAACAACATGCGCGCGCCGGCGTTCGAGCGCACGGGCACGCCGCGCCTGGACGTGCGCGAGGGGATGCGCCGCTTCGTGTGGGACTACACGCTCCCCGGCCCGTGGGACGCCGCCACGCAGCGCCCCGGCCGCAACGGCCCGATGGCCGCGCCGGGCCGCTACACCGTGCGCCTCACGATCGCGAACCCCGTCGCGGGCACGCAGCGCTGGACGATGTCGCAGCCGCTCGTGGTGCGCGCCGATCCGCGCCAGGTGAAGGACGGCGTGACGCCGGCGGTGATGCGCGCGCAGCTCGCGCACAACCTCAAGGTGCGCGACATGGTGAGCGAGACGAACCGGCTAGTGGCGCGCGTGCGCGCGGCCCGCACGCGCTTCAACGGCGCGCCCCCGGGCACCATCCAGCAGGACAGCCTGCGGCTGCTGCAGGCGCTCGAGGGCAAGCTGGTGACGCCGGCGGTCCGCTACAGCCGTCCGGGGCTGCAGGCGCACATCAGCTACCTGTACGGCATGACGCTGCAGGCCGACCAGCGCGTGCCGCGCGACGCGGTGGAGCGCTTCCAGGCGCTGCGCCGCGAGCTGGACGCGGTGCAGGCCGAGGCGCGCCGGCTGCTCGGGCCGGAGCGCGAGACGACGGCGTCGTCGGGCTCGTGATCGACGAGGCGAAGCTCCGCGCCTGGTGGTGGCACCGCCAGGGCCTCGACGGCTCGCTGCGGGGCCACTCGCCGGCCGACGTGCTCGCCCGCTCCGGGTGGGCACGCTCGGTCGGCGGCGTGGGGCCGTACCTCACGCTGTTCGCGCGCGCGGGCACCGCGCGCGCGGACGCCGACGCCGCGGCGGCCGCGCAGCAGATCCACGAGCTGCCCGCCGCGCGCGGCTGCACCTACGTCCTCCCCGCGCAGGACTTCGCGCTCGGCCTCGCGGTGGGCGACGGCTTCCGCGACGCGGAGCTGCGCACGGCCGAGAAGTTGGGCGTGACGCGCGCGGAGATCGACGCGCTGTGCGACGCGGTCGTCGGCGCGCTGGAGGCGAGCGGCGCGCCGCTCGACCCCGACGCGCTGCGCGCGGCGACCGGCGACCGCTCGCGCAGCCTGGGCGAGGCGGGCAGGAAGAAGGGGCTCACCACCACGCTGCCGGTGGCGCTCGGGCGGCTGCAGGCGCAGGGCGAGATCCGGCGCGTGCCGGTGAACGGGCGCCTCGACAACCAGCGCTACGCGTACGTGCGCTGGTCGCCGGGCCCGCTCGCGTCGCACGCGCTCGGTGCGGCGGAGGCGCGCACGGAGCTGGCCCGCCGCTGGTTCGGGTGGGTCGGCCCCGCGACGGCGGGCGAGTTCCAGTTCTTCTCGGGGCTCGGCGTGAAGGCGGCGAAGGAGGCGATGGCGCCGCTCGGCCTCGTGCCGGTGGAGAGCGGGAGCGACCGGCTGCTGCTGCCGGAGGACGTGCCCGCGTGGCGCGCCTTCGAGGCGCCGGCGGCGCCGCAGTACGCGCTCGTCAGCTCGCTCGACGCGATCTCCGCCGCGCGGCGCGACGTGGCGTCGCTGCTGGACGCGGCGGACCGCGAGCGCGCCGTGCTGGTGGACGACGGGAAGGAGCGCGCGGTCGGCGCCATCAGCGACCTGCCGAGCCACGCGATCCTCGACCGCGGGCGCCTGATCGGGCTGTGGGAGTTCGATGCCGACGCCGGCGACGTCGCGTGGGCGACGTTCGACCGCCGCCGCGACGCCGCGCTGGACGCCGCGGTCGCGGCGACCGCGGCGTACGTGCGCGACCAGCTGGGCGACGCGCGGTCGTTCAGCCTCGACTCGCCGCGCAGTCGCGCGCCCCGCGTGCGGGCGTTGCGCGCGATGCGCTGACGATCGGGTCGTCGATCGCTACGCCGCGCAGGCGAGGCTGACGGCCCGCCGCGCGTTGCGCTTGAGCGCGCGGTGCACGGCGCGCGCGTAGCGCATGAAGTTCAGCCCTGCCCACGGATGCCGCAGGAAGAACTCCTGCGGCAGCAGGTCCCCCTTGAGGCGGTTGCAGCGCACGCACGAGGCGACGAGGTTGCCCGGCACGTTGGGGCCGCCGTGCGCGCGCGGATACACGTGGTCGAGCGTCGCGGTCTCACGCTCCAGCGGAGTCGCGCAGTACACGCAGCGCCGTCCGCAGTCGCGGAGCGCGGCGGCCTTGAGCGAGCGCTTCACGAGCTGCTCGCTGCACTCGGCCGCGCCGAACCGCCGGCGGGGGCGGCGCGGCACGCGCGCGAGCGCGGTGCGGGGAACACTGCGGCGGCTCAACGGACGCGGCATGAGACCTCGCGGAAAGGGGGCCGGAACGGCGACACCCCGCCACGAGCGAGGGCTCGTGGCGGGGTGTCGGGATCTGGGGCTGCGACGAAGCGCCGGGACGCGGCGCCGAAGACGACCTGGGCGTGTCGGGCGTGGGAGGCCGGCGGCGGCTCGGCGGGCGCGGCGGCCACGACCCCGGCAGGCACGCTGCCCGCCCGTCGCCACCTCCGTCCGTGCTCGCGCGCTGCGTGCATGATCCTCCCGAAGGCTGGTGCTTCCGTCACCGCTCCCAAATGCAGCGCCCATGCCACGTGCGCGGCGGGGCGGAGGACGGAACGGCGAAGAACGGAACCGCGAAGGACGGTGGAGCGTGAGCCGGGACGGCGGGCTACGCGGCCGACGCGCCGCCGCTGGTTCCCGCCCCCACGTCGCCACGCATCGGGTCGCGCAGCGCCGAGATGATGCGCGCGGCCATCGCGTCGAGGCGGGTGCGGTCGGGCATCTCCGACCCCGCGAACGGGAGCGGCACGTCGAAGCCGTCGCCCGCGCGGCGCGGGATCAGGTGCACGTGGAAGTGGAACACGTCCTGGCCGGCGGCCGAGCCCGAGTTCACGACGACGTTCATGTCGTGGCACCCCGACACCTGCTGGATCACCGGCATCAGCTTCGTCGCGACCTCGTACAGGTGCAGCCCGACCTCGCGCGGCAGGTCCTCGATGCGCTCGTAGTGCGTGCGCGGCACGACGAGCACGTGGCCGTCGTTGACGGGCTGGATGTCCATGAACGCCATCGCGACGGCGTCCTCGTAGCAGACGGACACCTCGCCGGCGCCCCCGATGATGTCGCAGAAGGGACAGTGCATCGGCGTCTTGGGCATGCGCGGCGGCCTCGGAGCGGGAAGCGGTCGAAGGGGGACGCGGACCGCGAGGTGCAGGGCCGGTGCCACGCGTCCATGTGGAATGTTCGCGTCGTGCGGCCGTCCGTGTCCTCGCCGCGAACATTCGACCGCGCGCACGGGCTGTCAAGCGTCGCACGCGCGCGACGCTCGCAGCCACGTGCATGGCCAGCGCTACAGCCAGTCGCGCATCTGCTCGGGCGTGAGGTTGCCGCCGCACAGCGGCGTGGCCGCCCGCGCGCCGCGCACGAGCCCCGGGTGCGCGAGCGCGGCGGCGACGCCCACCACGCCCGCGGGCTCGACGACGAGCCCGACGTGCCGGTGCACGAGGCGCATCGCCTCGCGGATCGCCGCGTCGTCCACCAGCACGACCTCGTCCACCGCGCCGCGCAGGTCGTCGAGCGCCTCGGGCACGGGCACGCGCACCGCGATGCCGTCGGCGATCGTGTCCACCGACGCCGTCTCGACCACGCGTCCCGCGCGCAGCGACTCCGCCATCGACGGCGCGCCGGCCGCGCACACGGCGACCAGCCGCGTGGCCGGCGACAGCGCGCGCAGCGCGTGCCCCACGCCCGCGAGCAGCGCGCCGTTGCCCAGCGGCACCCGCGCGACGTCGAGCGGCGCCGGCCAGCGCGCGAGCACCAGCCCCCGCGGCCCCGCGCCCTCCGTCACCTCCAGCTCGCGGCCGTCCTCCACGACCGGCACGCCCTCGGCCGCCGCGGCCGCGCGCGCCGCGTCCTTGGCGGCGTCGAAGTCGTCGCCCGCCAGGATCACCTCGGCGCCGAGCGCGCGCATGCGCGCGACCTTGAGCGCGTTCGCGTTGTGCGCGGCGTACACCGTGGCGCGCACGCCGCGGCGGCGCGCGGCATCGGCGATCCCCTGCCCGAAGTTGCCGGCCGACGCGCACACCACGCGCGGCGGCGGCGCGCCGTGCGCCGCCGCCTTCGCCACCAGCGACGCGACGAACCAGTCCGCGCCCCGCCCCTTGAACGAGCGGACGGGGTTGAGCGTCTCGACCTTCAGCACCAGCCGCGCGCCGAGCGCGTCGCTCAGCGGCGCCGACTCGAGCTGCGGCGAGTCGAGGAACGCCGGATCGATCGCGCGCTGCGCGCGGCGGATGCCGTCGAGCGTGACGCGGGACGTCACGCTCACGGCTGGCCGAACGGATCGCCCGGCGGCGCGACGAGCGCCGGCGACGGCTTGGGTGCCTCGCGGCTCGTCAGCCACCGCTCGGCGTCCGTCGCGAGCGAGCGGTAGTGCGCCCGCGCCTCGACGCGCCCCCCGGCCGGCAGCGCGCGCGCGGCGCGCCCCGCGGCGGCGCCCAGCTCGCCCAGCTTCAGCTCGGCCATCGCGCGCACCTCCGGCGCCGCGTCGCTGTCGGCGGCGAGCGCGATCAGGCGGTCGAGCAGCGCGCGCTGCGCCACGAAGCGCAGCGCCTGCTCGGCGGACGCCGCGGTCGCGCTCGCGGCGCCGGCCGGCCAGCGCGTGCCCGCGGCGATCGAGTCGAGCGCCTCCGCGAGCGAGAGCTGGCGCGGGTCGAAGGCGTGCTGCTGCACCAGGCGCGCGGCGCGCTCGCGCTGCAGCGTCGCGTCGATGGTCATCTGCGCCAGCGTCCGCGCGGCGCCGAGGGCGTCGAACATCGGCCGCGTGCGCGAGCGGAACAGCTCGACGTCCGGCGTGACGGCGCTCGCGTTGGGGCCGAGCAGCGCGCGCACCGTGTCGGGGATGGCGAGCTCGCGCGGCTGCAGCCCGCCCACCAGCAGCGCGAGCGCGCGGCGCTGGCGGTCGGCGGCGACGGCGCGCGTCGCCTGCTGGCCGTCGCCGCGCATCACGCTCGCGTACTCCATCCCGCCGATCGACTTGGCGAGCGAGTTGAGCGCGAAGCGGTGCATGAAGTACACGGGCGCGAAGCGCTCCTGCAGCAGCGCCAGCGGATCGCCGGGGCGCACGACGCGCTCGCCGAAGCGCGCCATCGCGACGCGGCGCACGCCGGTCTGGTGCCGCCAGAACTCCTCGGGCGTGGCCGCGTCGTCCCACAGGTTCACGCGCGGGTCGCTCGCGAACTCGGGGCGCGCGTCGCCGTCGGACAGGTAGAGGAAGCCCTTGCCCAGCCCCTCGCGCACGATCGCGCGCAGCGAGTCCGCCTCGCTCGCCGCGGGGAAGATGCCGTAGCCCCAGCGGATCGCCCACACGTCGTACTCGCCCGGGCCGACGTCGTAGGCCTGCGAGATGTCGATCTCGCCGGCCGGCGTCAGCCGCACGCGCGGCGCCGGGTAGTCCATCACGCTCCCGCGCTCGTACGTCGACGCGATGTAGTTGTGCCCGAGGCCGAGCGTGTGCCCGACCTCGTGCGCGCTCACCTGCCGCACGCGCGCCAGCACGAACGCCGTGTCCGCGGCAGCCGCCTCGGCGCCCATGAGGCCCGCGTAGAGGTTGTAGTCGGTGCGCGCGCGGTGGCTGTCCATGCGCGCCATCGCCTTCAGGATCTCGCCCGTGCGCGGGTCGCCGAGCGAGCCGCCGACCGACCAGCCGCGCTCGTTGCGGTTCTCCCACTGCACGACGTTGTAGCGCGCGTCCATCGGGTCGGCGCCGGCCGGCAGCCACTCGACGCGGAAGCCGCCGGTGAGCCCCGCCTTGTCGAACGCCTCCTCCCACCACTTCACGCCCTGCAGCGTCGCCGTCTTCACCGGCTCGGGGATGCCGGGATCGACGTAGTAGACGATGGGGTTGGCGATGCGGCCGTCCGGGCCGCGCAGCAGCCGGTGGCGGCCGATCCACGCCTGCTGCAGCGGGCGCTGGATGGGCTGCGCGAAGTCGTGGAAGCGGATGCCGAAGTAGCCGACGCGCGGGTCCCACTCGCGCGGGCGGTACGCGCCGTCGGGCAGCGCGACCAGCGACAGGTGCTCGCGCAGCGTGAACGCGCGCCCGTCGGGCGTGATGCGCTCGACGATCGGGCCCGGGCGGCCGCCCGCGGCGAACGTCAGCGAGACGTCGACCTCGGTGTTGCGCGGGAAGTTGCGCGTCATGGCGCGGTTGAGCCCCGAGCGGTCGCGCGCGACCGCGTAGCTCCCCTGCCCCGCGCGCTCCAGCGTGCGCGGGACGTCCATCCAGTCGCGCACGAAGAAGTCGGTCGCGTCCACGAGCAGCCGCCCACCCTCGGTCCCCACGAGCGGCAGCGCCGCGACGATGCTCGACGGGAACGCCTCGGTCACGCTGCGCTGGTGCGCGGCGTTGGCCGTGTCGGAGCTGCGGTACTGCCAGTTCTCCAGCACCGCGAGCACCTTCTCGCCCGAGCGGTCGAAGCGCACGACGTAGTTCTCGCCGCTGACGCCGCGGTCCAGGCCCACCGGGTTGGAGCCGAGGCCCGTGGCGAGGGTCGTCAGCAGCAGCGCGCGCGTGGAGTCGCCCGGCAGCTCGAGCAGCACCTTGCCGGTGCGCGCATCGTGATGGAGCGGCAGGAAGCCGTCGAGCCGCTCGTGGCCGGCGGTCTTGCCGCCGAACGTCGGCGCCTGGGCGGCGAGCGGTCGGGCGAGGGCCAGCGCGAGGAGCGACGCCGCGGCGAGTGTCGCCACGGCGAATGTCGCGGCGGCCGCGGTCGCGGCACGCGGGGGACGGAGCGTGGGCATGGCGGGGGCTGAGGGAAGCCGGCGGATGGACGTGCGACGGGCCGCCCTCGGGAGGACGGCCCGTCGTGGAAGTTACGGCACGGCGCGGCGCGGCGTTGGCGGCCGCCCGCCCCCTCCCGCCGCCGGGGTCACGTCACTGGCACAGCACCGTGTTGTGCAGGTTGTTGGCCGCGTCCAGCTGCGTGTGCAGCGTGAGCAGGTTCGCCAGGCGCGTGGAGCCGCCGTTGCCGGCGTTGTTGGCGGCGTTCCACATGCTCACGAGCTGCGTCTGCGAGAACGGATACGCGGAGAGCGCGGTGGTGTTCAGGTACCCGGCGATCAGCGACCGGGCCGCCTTGCGCGCCTCCACCTCCGTCCCGCCCGTGCCGACGATGTCGAGCATCGTCATCCCGGCCAGCTCGAACGCCGGCTGGAAGAAGCTGTTGAACGGCGTGGTCTGGACGAACGGGTTGGTGCTGCCGTTGGTGATGCGCGGCGGGCCCCACTGCGGATCGTTCGCCGTGTTCCACAGGTCGATGCCGAACCCGCCCTGCCAGAAGCCGGGCGTGCACCCCTGGTTCGGCTGGTTCAGGAAGTCGACGCCCGTGCCGACCGCCTGGCCCGACGACAGCGGCACCTCGTAGCCGATGCTCGGGATCACCGGGTCGTGCACCGCGAGCAGCAGCGCGCCGCAGTCGATCGCGCCCGTCGTGGCCATCGTCGGGAACTTCTGCAGGAAGCCCGGCTTCTGCTCCTCGCACAGCCGGTAGAGGCCCGGCGGCAGGTCCGTGAAGGAGAACTGGCCGCTCGCGTTGGTGGTCGCGTGGCGGTGCACGGCCGCGCCCAGCCCCGTCGTCCCGAACAGGTGGATCGGCCACCCTTCGAGCCCGAGCTCGCCCGGGTCCGCCGTGCCGCTGCCGTTCGCGTCGGCGTACTTCACGCCGCTCACCGACCCGTTCCGGTAGTTGCCGAAGTCGTTGCCGGTGAAGCTCTGGCCGGACGTGCTGACGACGATCTGGTAGCCCTTCGCGGCGTAGCCCGCGGGGCAGTCGGCCAGCGACTCGCCGGTGCCGAGCGTCGTGCCGGCGTTCGGCGCCGACTGGGCGTAGCCGGCCGGGAGCACCTCGCACACGAGGTACGTGCCCGGGAGGATGTTCGACAGCGTGTACGCGCCGTTGGCGTCGGTGACCGTCGTCTGCACGACGCTCCCGCCGCCCAGCAGCGCGATCGTGACGCCCGCGATCCCCGGCTCGCCGGCGTCGCGCGTGCCGTTGCCGTTCAGGTCATGGTACTTGACCCCCGTCTTGGTGGCCGGCTGGTAGTTGCCGAAGTTGTTGTTCGCGTGCACGTCGGGCGCGCCCGGCGGTCCGGACACGATGGTGAACGCGTGCACGCCGGTGCCGCAGACGCCCGGCGGCGCGCCCGTCGGCGTCGGATACTTCTGGTACCAGCCGGCGAGGCAGGCCTCGGCGACCGTGTACGTGCCCGGCGCCAGCTGCGTGAACTCGTAGTAGCCGCCCGCGACCGTCGTCGTGGTGCGACTCACCGCGTTCCCCTTCCCGTCGGTGCCGGTGAGGTTGATCGTCCAGCCGGCGAGCCCCTCCTCGGAGCCCTGGTTCCACACGCCGTCGATGTTGCGGTCGTGGAACTTGTAGCCGCTCTTCACGCCGTACTGGAAGTTGCCGAACGCGATCTCGACGGTCGTGCCCGAGGCGCCGACCGTGACCGGAATGCAGTAGTACGTCGTGCCGCCGAGCGAGCGCGTCGTCGGCGCGCCGGCGCCGCTGCCGTTCACCGTGGCGAACGAGAACTCCCAGTTGGCGCGGCGCGCCTCGCAGACGGTGATCTGGTCGCCCGGGACGAAGGTGCGCGTCGCCGTCGTCTGGTCGTACACGACGTTCTCGCTGCCGTCGCCGAGCGTCTCGATGAAGGCGACGTCCCAGCCCTCGAGCGTCGGCTCGCCGGAATCGCGCACGCCGTCGCCATCGAGGTCGTTGACCTTCACGACGCGCAGGCGCGCCTCCTCCTGCACCTTGAAGTTGTCGGTCTTCTGGAAGTTGCGCGGCGGGCCGAAGCCGGGATCGGCCTGGTAGCAGCCCTGGCTGCACGGCTGCGCGTCGCGGCCGTTGACGCGCTTCAGCGGCTCGGTGAAGGGATCGCTGACGCCCTTGCCGGTCGCCTTCGCCGCGTACTCGTCGATCTTCGAGATCCACGCCTTGTACACGCCGCCCGGATTGGGCGTGTTGGCGTAGGGCATCATCTGCACGACGATCGCGCCGCTGGCGCCGTAGTCGACGTCGACGTTGGTGTCGTGCCGGCCCGTCGCGCCGAAGTCGCTCCGCTGCGCCGTCGCCGGCGGGGTGGGCGCGTCGTTCGCGTGGCACGCGTCGCTGGCCGAGTGCTCGGTCAGCGCCCCCGTCGTGGGATTGCGGTCGAGCAGCTTGACGATGACGCCGTCGCGCACGCGGATCAGGCGGCACTCCGACTTGTCCTGCGACAGCAGGTACTTGCCCGACGGGTCGGTGATCTGGAAGACGTAGTCGCCGTCGTCCAGGCCGGCCGCGGTCTGCGGCGAGCCGCCGCGCGGACCGCCGTCGAGGTACACCTCGCGCTTGTCGGTGTAGCGCACGTTCTCGTTGACGATCGAGCCGTCGGGCACCGTCGTGAAGATCGCCCCGGTGGGCCCGCCGCCGCCGATCGCGAAGGACGGTTGGACCGCCGGCGCGAGCGGCGCGCGCGCGGGCGCCGGCGGCGTGACGGTCGGCGCGTCGGCGCATCCCCATGCGAGACCGGCGGTCGAGAGTGCGAGGTAGCGAAGGGCTCTGCTCACGGGTCCTCCCGGGTAGGGCGTACGAGCTCCCGCGCGGCGTGTCGTGCACGCCGGCTGCGCCGCGTCGCGCGCCCCCTCACTAGCGGCCCCGGGACGGGCGCGGAGGGGCGTCGCGGGCCCGGCGTTCGCGCCCGGGCCGTTGCGCCGGGGCGGCCCCGCGCGAGTGACGCGCATCACCAACCGCCTGTCGCATCGGACAGGCGGTAGCGCGATGGCCGTTCGCGGATGCGTCGCGGCAGGCGCCGCAGACGTCGGGGGGCGCACGCGACACGGGGCGGCGGGCATCATGCCCGCCGCCCCGTGTCACTCCCAGAAGTGCGGACGCTACGGCACCGTCACCGTGATCGAGCCGGTGTCGGAGCTGCCGGTCGCGTTGCTCGCCGTGACCGACGCCGTGTTCGGAATGTTCGCCGGCTGGCAGTTCGTGAGCGAGATCGCCGCCGGTCGCACGAAGTCCTTGATCGCGGCGGTGAAGCTGTCCGACGAGCGGCTCTTCAGGTAGGCGCTGCCGAAGCTCACGCACACGCCCGACTGGAAGATCCCCGCGGCCTGCAGGTCGATGCTGGCCTCGCCGAAGGTGAGCGTGCTCAGCGTGCGCGTCGCGTTCGGGTTGATCGGATCGTCGACGCTCCCGAAGTCGTTCGCCCGGCCCTTGAACGCGCCGGCCAGCGACTGCAGCGGGCCCCAGCACGGCGCGGTCTGGCCGTTCGCCTCGCAGGCGCCGCTGGTGACCCAGGTGTGGTAGCCCATCGAGAGGTTACCGCCGCCCTGCGACAGGTCGTACTTGATCAGGATGTCGCCGGCGGTCCGCACCGGGGTCGCGCCGTTGCTGCTCACGTCCTTCGACTGGTTGAACTCGAAGTCCATGTTGGTCGTGCCCTGCGGATTGTTCACGCGCTCCCAGGCGAGGTACAGGAAGTCGTGCACCTGCGGGTTCTGCTGTCCCACGGACACGCGGTTGTTGTGCACGTAGAAGCGCAGCAGATCGCTCTTGTTCGGCGGGATCGACCCGTCGGTGAGGCTCGGCACCGGCGTGTCCTCCTTGGTGCCGTTGCCGAACGAGTCGTCCGTCGGGCCGGTGGGGTCGAGCGCGCAGCCGACGAAGGTCACGCTGCACTTGACGATGCCGGTGCTCCCCCAGTCCGTGCCGCCGTTCGAGACCAGGTTGCCGTCCATCTCGAGCTCGGTCCCGTTCGCGGTCGGCGGCTGGAACACGAAATTCTCCGGGACCAGGGCCGAGACGGTGACCGAGGCGCTGTTGCCCGGGGCCAGGGTCGCGACGCTGCAGGTCAGCAGCTTCGTGGTCGCATTCACCGCGCAGGTGGTCCAGCCGGTGTTCGTGCCGAGGGTCCACGGCAGCGACGCCAGCAGCTGGTCGCTGAGCGCGACGGTCTTCGCGATCGCCGCGGGATCGGTGGCCGTGTTGCTCACGACGATCGTGAAGGTCGCCGTCTCGCCGGCCTTGATCGACCCGTTGTCCGGCGTCTTGGTGATCGTGAGAACCGGCTCGACGTAGGTCTTCACCGCCGAGCCGCTGCCGTTCGGGCCGGAGCCGATGTCCGTCGAGTTCGGGTCGGTGTCGCGGGTCAGCGAGACGCCGTCGATCGTAGCGGTCGCGGTCGCGTTGGCCGTGAACGTGCCCGCGACGTTGCTGTTGATCGTGCGCGTGCACGTCTTGCTGTTCGTCGCCGCGTCGAACGCGGCGCACGTGGTGCTGCCGGGCGTGCTCGGCGCCGGCGACACGGTGATCGTGAAGTCGGGGATCGAGATCGACGTGCCGCCGTTCGGGATCGCGGTCATGACCGCGGTGAACGTGTGCGCGTCACCCACGACGTTGGTCGCCGTCGTGCCGATCGTGATGAACGCGTCCGGGTTGACGTTCACGAACGCCGTCGTGAAGCTCTCGGAGGGCGACGACGTGGACAGGCTGGCGAGCCGCGTGCTCGTGTCGAGGATGTAGCCCGGGGGCGCCGTCTTCTCCGAGACCGTGTACTTGCCGAGGACCAGCCCACCGACCTCGAACTCGCCGGCCGTGCCGTCGCGGTCCGCGGGCGGCCCGTTCGTGTTGTCGGTACCCGAGACGTTGTCGGTCACGTCGATGCAGACGTCGGGCGTGATGTCGACGTAGCCGCCGGCTCCCGCGTTCAGGTCGCTGTCCCACCGCTCCGTGCGGCAGACCGTGAACACGGCGCCACCCAGCAGCGCGCCGCTGCCGTCCTTCTTCAGCCACCGGAGCGTGCCGGCGACGAAGACCTTGACCACGGGCGCCGTGTTGCCACCGGAGCCGTCGGTCGAGACGAAGACGGAGACGCCCCCGAGCAGCAGCGTCGACGATGCCGTGCCGGTGATGGTGCCCGCGTTGTTCGACGTGAAGGTGATCGTGCACCGCCCGTTCGCGTCGGTGTTCGCGCCCGCGTTGTCGCAGGTGCTGGCCGCGGCGTCGAGCTGCACGACGGCGCCGCCGGAGGGCGTGAGCGTGACGTCCACGTGCTCGCCGGCCGCGGGCACGGGGCCCTGGCCGTCGTCCAGGTCCTTCATCAGCGTGACGGTGAACGTGTGCGGCTCACCGATGCTGTTCGTGGCGCCCGCCACCATCGAGATGTTCGCCTTCGGCTGCGGCTCCAGGACGCTGCCCTGGACGTTGTTCGACAGCGAGCCGATGCCGGTGACCTCGTTCGTGGTCAGGTCCTTGATGCTCTGCTGCGTGAAGTGGAAGGGCGCGCCCGACTGGCCGGCGGCACCGGTCAGGTTGTCCGTGTGCTCCGGCGTCCCGGCGTTCTTGTCGTCGTCCCAGAGCGCCAGACGGTAGTCGCGGCCGTCGGCGAAGTGGCCGCCCCACAGCAGCATCACCGTCGTCTGCAGGGCGGTGAACCGGACCGTGATACGGCCGGTCACGTCGTCGCCGTTCACGGTGTACGTCACGTTGTCGACGGCGTTGGACGGGAAGCTGCCGCCGAGGATGTTGAAGCGCACCGCGTCGCTGCCCTTCGCGGCCTGGAAGCGGTCGATCGCGGCGCCCAGCTCCGTGCTCAGCCCGAGCGGCGCGTTCGTGGTGAACACCGCGTCGGGGATGACGTAGGCCGCCGAGTTCGTCGTCCAGTCGGTCTTCACCGTCCCGTTGGCGTTACAGACGTTCCGGATGTCCGACGCGCCGTTGCCCAGCGGATCGCCGCACGGGTTGGCGAGGGTGCCGAGCGTCGTGTTCCACCCGGCGATGAAGTCGTAGTTCATGTGGCCGGGATTGACCGCCTTCTCCCAGCCGTAGTCGAACACCAGCTCGTACGTCCGGCCGGCCACGAGGCCGGGGATGACGAACCGCTCGGCGATGACGTCGCTCTCGTGGTAGAGGCTCTTGCTGGCGTTCAGCACGCCGTTGATGTAGACGCACGGCTGGCCGCCGGCGTCGCCGTTGGCGCACTGCTGGAAGTTGCTGCTGCTGACCGTGATCGCGAACGCCGGCTGGTCGTCCGGCGCCAGGATGCTGGGCCGCGGCGACTGACGGTCGTCCGAACACGCCGCCAGCATCGCGAGGGCTGCGAGCGCGGCGCGGAGCCGCACTCCTCCGGTGAATCGGGTCATGTGTGGCCGTCTCCGCGGACCGGTGGGTCCTGTTGCGAGGGAAGCGCTGCGGCGATCACGACGGCCGGGCGGGGGCCCGGCGGACTGCGGCGTGCGGGGAGCGGAGTGCGAGAACCGCCCGGCACGCGTCCGGCGGCGGGCGCTCGCGCGGATGCACCGGACCGCGCGGCGCGCGGCGCGACGACGACGGGTGTGCGATCACGGGTGCTCTCCTGATCGGTCGGTGTGCCGCCGTCCGGCGGTGCGTCTCGCGCCGGCGGAGCGTGGCCGCCGTACGACGTGATGAGCCGCCAGCGGCCAGCAGGAGCCGCGGGCGTCGACGACGTCGGTCGGCTCGTCGGTAGCGGAACGCGACGGCGCGCGGAGGGGCCGTTCGGACCCGTCATCCGGACCAGGGCCGCGACGACCGGTCCGCGTGGCCCCATCGCGCACACGCGGCCGGCGCGGCGCGCGGCGGCGTCGCGGTTAGCCGGCGGTTAGTCGCGGGGCGCCGCACACGAACGAGCGGGGGGGGGGGGGGGCGCGGGGGCCACCCCCCCCCCCCAGCCCCACACCCCCCCGCCCCCCCGGCCGGCGGGGGGGCCCGGCCCCCCCCCGGGGCCCCA
>CBHYLO010000049.1:0-13724 GCA_966128675.1 uncultured bacterium
AACCCCCAACCGCCGGTTTTGGAGACCGGTGCTCTACCAATTGAGCTACGGACCTTCAACCGATCGCGCTGCGACGCGACCCGGGCCACGCACGTGCTGCACTGCTGGAGAGCGGAGGGGTGGCTAACGGGACTTGAACCCGCAACCCCCGGTGCCACAGACCGGTGCTCTAACCGATTGAGCTATAGCCACCATGGGCGCCGCGACGAGCGCGGCCACCTGCCGCAGGGTCCGAGCCAGCGGACCGGGCGGCCGATAAAGCTAACCGGGCCCGGAGGGGGGTTCAAGGGCGCCGCCGGCGCCCCTGCCCCTCCGCGCGACCGGCGCGCGCGCTCAGTCCTTCGCGCGCTCCAGGTACTCGCCCGTCTGCGGGTTCACGCGCACGCGCTCGCCCGTGCTGATGAACTCGGGGACGTTCACCGTCACGCCGTTCTCCAGCTTCGCCGGCTTCGCCGACGCGTTCTTCGTCGCCGTCTTCATCACCGGCGCCGTCTCCACGATCTCGAACGTCATCGACGCGGGGAGCTGGATGCCGATCGGCTTGCCGTCGTAGTACTCCGCCACGATCCGCATGCCCGGCTGCATCCACTGCGCGTTGTCACCGAGCGCCTCCTCGTCCATCTCGAGCTGGTCGTAGTTCTCGGTGTTCATGAAGTGGTACGTGTCGCCGCCCTGGTACAGGAACTCCAGGTCGTGCGTCTCCATGTCCGCCTTCTCGATCGAGTCGGCGGCGCGGAACCGATGCTCGAACGAGGAGCCCGTGCGCAGGTTCTTGAGCTTCGCCTGCACCATCGCGCGCAGGTTGCCGGGAGTGTGATGGCGGAACTCGATCACGCGGCACGGCTGGCCCTCGAACACGAGGACCATCCCGCGGCGGATCTGCGTGGCAGGCATTGCCATGGCGATGACCGAAACTGAGATGGTGACGGGAATGCGATTCTAAGTGCTTGCAGCCGCTCAATTTGCTCGGATCGCCCCCCGCCGGTCAAGGCGCCGGGACCGCCCGCGCCGAGTCGAGCACGGGGCGCAGCGCCTGCCACACGGTCTCCGCCACGATGCGCGCCCCCGCCTCGTTCGGGTGGATCCCATCGGCCTGGTTGAGCCGCGCGACGCCCGCCACCCGATCCAGCAGGAAGGGCGTCAGCGCGGCGCCGGTGGCCTTCGCGACGTCGGGAAACATGCCCCGGAAGCGCGCCGTATACTCGGGACCGAGGTTGGGCGGCGCCTCCATCTGCACGACCAGCAGGCGCGCCGCGGGATGCGCCTGCCGCGTGCGCGCCAGGATCGCCGCCAGGTTCTCCCGCGTCGAGTCCACCCGCAGCGCGCGCAGCCCGTCGTTCGCCCCCGTCTCCAGGACCAGCACGTCGAGCGGCTCCCGCAGCACCCAGTCGATGCGCCGCAGCGCGCCCGCCGAGGTCTCCCCGCTGACGCCGGCGTTCACCGCGACGATCGGCACGCCGGCCGAGTCGGCCTTCCGCTGGATCAGCGCGGGGTAGGCGCTGTCCGGGTCGAGGCCGAGCCCGGCCGTGAGGCTCGTCCCGACGAACACCACGCGCAGCGGCCCGCGACCGGCCGCGGCCGGCGCGTCCGACGCCCCGCCGTCGGCGGTGGCCGAGGGGCCGCCCCCGCCCCCGCCCCCGCCGTTTCCTGACGGGGCGGCCGCGGGCCCACCACTATCCTTCGGGGCAGCGTCGCCGCCTGCACCGCCGGCACAGGCCATCGCGACCAGCAACGTCACCGCCGCCATCCCGAGGCGCCGCACCGTGCGGCGCCCGCTCCCTTCGCTCTGCAGACCCATGCTCGTCGCTCGTACGCTCTCCAAGGAATACCTCAGCGGCGGCCGGCCGCTCGCGGTGCTGCGCGACGTCTCCTTCGCGCTGGAGACGGGCGCCTTCGCCGCGATCGTCGGTCCGTCGGGGAGCGGCAAGACGACGCTCCTCGGGCTGCTGGCCGGACTGGACGTACCCACGCGCGGCCAGGTGGTTCTCGACGGCGTCGACCTGACGGCGCTCGACGAGGACGCGCGCGCGCGCCTTCGCGGCGAGAAAGTTGGGTTCGTCTTCCAGAGCTTTCAATTGATCCCGACGCTGACGGCCCTCGAGAACGTGACCGTCCCGCTGGAGCTGCGCGGCGAGCGCGGGGCCGAGGCGCGCGCGCGCGAGCTGCTGGACCGCGTGGGGCTCTCGGGGCGCGGGCACCACTTCCCCGCCCAGCTCTCCGGCGGCGAGCAGCAGCGCGTGGCCATCGCGCGGGCGTTCGTGAACCGGCCGCGCATCCTCTTCGCCGACGAGCCGACGGGCAACCTGGACGGCGCGACGGGCGCGCGCATCGTCGAGCTGCTGGAGGCGCTCAACCGCGAGGACGGGACGACGATCGTGCTCGTGACGCACGACCTCGGGCTGGCGGCGCGCACGCAGCGCGTCATCCGGCTCGCCGACGGCGTCGTCGTGAGCGACAGCGGCGCGGCGGAAGCCGAGGCGCCGGTGATCGAGCGGGCGGCCTCGTGAGCGCGCCGGTCAGCGGGGCGCGCTCGCCCTGGACCTCCCTGTTCCGGCTCGCCTGGCGCGAGAGCCGCACGGCGCGCCGCCGCCTGCTGCTCTACATGTCGTCCATCGCGCTGGGCGTCGCGGCGCTGGTGGCCATCGACTCGTTCGCCGGCAACGTCGGGCGCTCGGTGCGCACGCAATCGCGCGCGCTCCTCGGCGGCGACGTCGCGTTCACCTCGCGGCGCCCGTTCCCCAAGCCGGTGCTGGCGTGGCTGGACTCGCTGCCGGCGCGCGGCGTGCGCGTGGCGCGCACGACGCAGTTCGCGTCGATGGGGCTCGTCCCGCGCACCGGCAAGACGCGCCTCGTGCAGGTGCGCGCCGTGGATCGCGGCTACCCGTTCTACGGCGAGGTGACGACGCGCCCGGCCGGACGCTGGGGCGCGCTGCACGACGGGCCGCACGCGCTCGTCGACCGCTCGCTGCTGATCGCGCTCGACGCGCAGATCGGCGACACGGTGGTGCTGGGCTACGGCCGCTTCCGCATCGACGGCACGCTGGAGAACGTCCCCGGCGACGCCGGCATCGCCTCCGTGATCGGGCCGCGCGTCTACATCCCGGCGCGCTACCTGGCCGAGACGCAGCTGCTGGTGTACGGCAGCCGCGCGGAGTACGAGGCCGTCGTGCGGCTGCCCGACGGGCAGTCGGCCGCGCGCTTCGTCCAGCCCGTGAAGAAGCGCCTCGACGAGCAGCAGGTGCGCAGCCGCACCGTCGCCGACACCGAGCGCGGGCTGACCGAGGCCGTCGACCGGCTGAGCGACTTCCTGTCGATCGTCGGGCTGATCGCGCTGCTCCTGGGCGGCGTGGGCGTCGCGAGCGGCGTCAGCGCCTTCGTCGCGCGCAAGATCGACACGGTCGCGGTGCTGCGCTGCCTGGGCGCGACGGCGCGGCAGATCCTCGCCATCTACGTCACGCAGGCCGCGGCCATGGGGCTGATCGGCGCGGCGGCGGGCGCCCTCCTCGGCATCGGCGTGCAGCTGCTGATCCCGCGCGTGCTCGGCGAGTTCCTGCCGGTGGACGTGTCGGTGACGCTGGAGCCGGCCGCGATCGTGGCGGGCGTGATCGTGGGCGTGTGGGTGGCGCTGGTGTTCGCGCTGCGGCCCCTGCTGGCGCTGCGCCGCGTGAGCCCGCTGCAGGCCATCCGCCGCGACGTCGATCCCGCCGCGCTGCGCGGCCGGGGCCTCGACTGGGCGAGCGCGCTCGTGAGCCTCGCCGTCGTCGCCAGCGTCGCCGGGCTCGCGGTGCAGCGCACCGGCCGCGTGCGCGACGGGCTGGGAATCACCGTCGCGATCTTCGCCGCCCTCGCGCTGCTCTGGATCAGCGCCACGGTCACGAGCTGGCTCGCGCGGCGCGCGCTGCGGAAGGGGTGGCCGTACGTCGTGCGGCAGGGCGTCGCGAACCTCTACCGCCCGGGCAGCCAGACGCGCGCGGTGACGCTCGCCCTCGGCTTCGGCGCGTTCCTCGTGTCGACGATCTACCTGGTGCAGGCGAACCTGCTGCGGACGCTCGACCTGCGCGACACGGCGACGCGCGCCAACGTGCTGTTCTTCGACGTGCAGGAGGACCAGGCGGGCTTCGTCGACTCGACGCTGAAGGCGGGCGGCTACACGGTGCTGTCGTCGACGCCGATCGTCACCATGCGCATCGCCGCGGTGAACGGCCGCACGACGGCGTCGCTGCTGGCCGACACGAGCCGGCGCGGCGAGCGGTGGCCGCTGCGGCGCGAGTACCGCTCGACCTACCGCACGACGCAGGGCGAGGCGGAGCGCGTGACGGCGGGCCGCTTCTTCACCGCCGACGCGCCGGCGGGCACGACGCCCGAGGTGAGCTTCGAGGCCGGCGTCGCGCGCGAGCTGGGCGTCGCGCTGGGGGACACGGTGACGTGGGACGTGCAGGGCGTGCAGGTCCGGACGCGCGTCACGAGCTTCCGCGAGGTGAACTGGCAGCGCTTCGAGCCCAACTTCTTCGCGGTGTTCCAGCCCGCGGCGCTGCAGGCGGCGCCGAAGCAGTTCGTGATCCTGGCGCGCATCCCGACGCCGGACGGCGTGGCGCGCGTGCAGCGCGACGTCGTCGCCCGCCACCCGAACGTCTCGAGCGTCGACCTGTCGCTGGTCCAGCGCACGGTCGGCAGCATCCTCGAGAAGGTGGCGGTCGCGGTGCGCTTCCTGGGCGTGTTCTGCCTCGCGGTCGGGATCCCGGTGCTGGTGAGCGCGGTCGCGGCCACGCGGCGCGACCGCCTGCGCGACGCCGTGCTCCTCAAGACGCTGGGTGCCACGCGCGCGCAGATCGGCCGCATCCTCCTCGCCGAGTACGCCGTGCTCGGCGCCCTGGGGGCCGTCGCGGGGATGCTCCTCTCGTTCGCGGGCGCGTGGGCGCTGCAGAAGTGGGTGTTCAGGGGGACGTTCGTGCCGGCGTGGGATTCGGCGCTCGCGATCGCGGGGCTGCTGATGGCGCTGACGCTGCTGATCGGCGTGCTGACAGGGCGCGAGGCGTTCCGCTCGACGCCGATGGCGGCGCTCCGCGACGGCTGACGCCGGGCGCCGGTCCGGAACGCGAGGCGGGGGGCGGAGCGCGGGGGGCGCCGCCCCCGGCGACACGGCGGGCGGGGGGCCCCCCGCGCCCCCGGGGGCGGCGCCCCGCGCGGGCGCCCGCGGGCGGCGGCCCCTCAGCGCGGGGGGGCCCGCTCCCCGCGTGTAGCGCGCCCCGCGTCTCACGTGCGGCCGGTGGCCGCCCGGCTCACCGGTTCGCGGTGAGGTCGAGCTGGGGCCGGTTGGCCGCCGTCGTGGACGTGACCGTCATGTCGCCGCGCAGCGTGACCGTGTAGACGCGGCCCTGCACGAGCGAGACGCCGGTCCGGACGACCGCGGGCGCCGTGGCCCCCGCGACCGCCGTCTCCAGGTCGGCCGTGACGCTGCCCGGGATGCGCACGAAGGGCGAGGCGCCCTTGTACGCCGTGACCGTCGTCGAGCCGACGATCGCGTTGCCCGCCGACGGGTTCTTCACGACCAGCGCCATCGGCTGGGCGTTGGAGCTCGCGTTGACGAAGCGCACGTACGTCGCGGCGTAGTCGATCTCCGCCGGGTAGTTGTCCTCGACGACGAACGCGTCGGCCTTCTTCGCGGTCGCGTCGTAGATGCCGCTCATGTAGAACGTGTACGACTTCCCGTCGGCCAGCGTCGCGGGGGCGCTGGCGATGGCGAGATCCTTGTCCGTCGCGGCCGAGATGCGGCCGCTGAACGTGTACTGCCCCGGCTCGATCGCGGAGTAGAAGCCGCCCGAGCCGACGCCGCCGTAGGCGACGCCGGTGGTCGACTCGACGCCGGTGCCCGAGGTGATGGCGGTCATCTTCCGGTCGTTGGCGTAGAAGTTCACGCTCGGCGAGTTGACGCCGAAGTTGAAGAACTTCACGCGCGCGCCCGGGAGCGACCCGAGGATGTCCTGCGCGCCCTGCTTGTCGCCGCACGAGGCGAGCAGCACGGCGGACAGCAGCACGGCTGCAGATCGAAGTCTGATCATGGCCACGTTACGGTTGAGTGATCCAGAGCGGCTTCGTGTGGTAGTCGAGCGCGAGCGCGCCGATCGCCTCGAGCCCGGCCCGGTTCCACACGTATTCCGAGTTGTAGCGCGGCCGGATGCGCTGCACGACCTTGCCGCCGTTGTCCGGATAGAGCGACGTCGGGATCGTGAAGCCCGGGTAGATCGGCTGGCCGGTGACCGGATCGGCGCCCGTGTAGTTGTAGCGGCGCATGTCCATCCACAGCTCGTTGTGTCCCCACATCCACTGCGCGATGTACTTCTGGGACATGATCTGCGTCAGCGTCAGCGCCGCCGGCGTCGCCGGGACGATCCGCGCATCCGCCAGGAACGCCGCCTTCTCGGCCGCCGTGATCTGCGCCGGGCTCTGGTTGTTGTCCAGGTTCCGCGCGTTCACGAAGTCGATGTGCGACGAGACGCCGTTGCGGTACGCCGCGAGCGCGGTGGCCTTGTCGCCGGCGCGATACGCCGCCTCGGCCTTGACGAACTGGAGCTGCGAGTACGTCATCGCCGCCATCTTCGCCTTGTCGTCGAAGAGGTAGCGGCCGGGCAGCTGCAGCCCGCCCGTGCTCGGGTAGCCGTACAGGTTGTTCGGCTGCTGCGCGGTGGTCAGCGCGCCGAAGCCGACGACGTTCGGGTCCAGGCCGCGGTACTGGCCGTCGGGCGACGGCGACAGCATGCGGCTCATGCGCGGATCGACGACGCCGAACACCGTCCCGTCCATCAGCCCCAGCACGAACCGCGTCTGCCGGTAGGTGGTGAAGTTGCCGCGCGTGCGGCCGAGGAAGTTGATGTCGTCGTTGTTCGTGTTCGGGTAGGTCAGGAGCGCGTCGTCCGCGTTGCTCGCGAACGACTTGTCGACCGCCGCGATCACGTCCGCCGGCTTGTACGACGACTTGTTCGAGTAGTGGTTCAGGTTCATCGCCAGCATGCCGTAGGCGAACTTGATCCACTTCGAGCGGTCGCCGTTGTACAGCTTGTCACCGCGCGCGAGGTACGTCTGGTCGACGGCACCGTCGGTGCGCTGGAGGTTCTTGATCGCCTCGTTGAGCAGGCGCTGGACCTCCTGGTACGCGTACTCCTGCGTGTCGTAGTTGAAGCTGAACTTCGACTGGTCGATCGCCTCCTTGACGATGATCTCGCCATGGAGGTCGGCCAGCGACTGCCAGCCCCACGCCTTCAGGATCTGCCCGACGCCGAGCAGGTCCCACCGCTCCTCGGCCTCGGCCTTGGTCATCATGTCGACCAGGTTCTGGCCGAGGCTCCAGTACACGTCACGCCACTGCTGCGCGCCGTTGTCGCTGGACGGGTCGTAGCCCATGCGGTCCCACGTGCTGACGATCGTCCCCGTCAGCACGACCTGCTGGGTGTAGCGGCCGACGAAGCGCCCGTCGAACTGGGGCGACGTCACCATCCAGTGGATCATCGGCGGCAGGTACAGGTTCGCCGTGACCGTCTGGGGCGCGTTCGGGTTCTCGTTGACGTCGAGGAAGTCGCGGCAGCCGAC
This sequence comes from uncultured bacterium, assembly GCA_966128675.1. Classification (GTDB taxonomy): domain Bacteria; phylum Gemmatimonadota; class Gemmatimonadetes; order Gemmatimonadales; family Gemmatimonadaceae; genus Roseisolibacter. The sequence continues at coordinate 7,585 of CBHYLO010000049.1, forward strand.
GGCGGCCGTGGTCAGCAGGCCCGCCGCGAGGGCGAGCGATCGGATTCTCAGTCGCATCTCAGAGCCCAAGGCGGAGGCCGAAGGTGTAGCCGCGCGGGATCGGGAAGTTGCCGTAGTCGATGCCGGCCGCACCCGAGCCGCCGACCGCCGCGGTGTTGCCGTTGACGATCGGGTCGAGGCCCGAATAGTTCGTCAGCAGGTAGAGGTCCGTACCCGTCAGGAAGAGGCTGGCCTGGCGCGCGAACTTCGCCGGCAGCTGGTACTGGAGCGTCACGTCGCGCAGGCGCAGCCAGTTGATGTCCTTCTCGATGAACAGCTCCTCGGACATCAGCGTGTAGTACGACGTCTGCACGGCCGGCACGACGACGATGCTGTTGGTCGTCGGGTTGGCCGAGTTCTCCTTGCCGTCGCGGAGCACGCCGTCGATGACGCGCGGGCGCGTGCGGTCGAGCGTCGAGGTCGCGAGGCCGCGCGCCGTCAGGAAGTGCTGCGTCGCGTTGAACACGTCGCCGCCCTTGCGGATGTCGACGAGGGCGCTGAGCGAGAGCTTCTTGAAGCGGATCGTGTTCGTGACGCCGACCGTGAAGTCCGGCTGGCGGTCGTAGCCCGCGTCGACGAAGGTCGTCGAGCGGAGCGGCAGGCCGGTCGTCGGGTCGATGAGCAGCTTGCCCTTCGCCGGGCCGTCCGTGGCGCGCAGGTAGAACAGGCCGGTCAGCGAGCGCGTCGACATGCCCGGCGCCGTGCCGTTGCGGACGTTGCCGAAGAGCCACGTGTCCGACACGTACGACTCGGGCAGCGCGTTCGGGAGGGCGAGCACCTTGCCGCGCGCCTTCTCGAAGTTCGCCAGCACGTCCCAGCTGAACCCGCTCTTCAGCACCGGCGTGGTGCGCACCGTGAGCTCGAGGCCCTCGTTGCGGGTGACCGCGCCGTTCAGGTTGAACAGGATGTAGCCGGTCGCGTACGAGCCGCGGATGTCGTTGACGATCTGGTCCTTCGTCTGCTTCCGGTACACCGTCGCGTCGACGCCGAGGCGGTCGTCGAGGAAGCTGAGCTCCGTGCCGAACTCGTACGAGCGCGCGAACTCGGGCTTGAGCGCGAGGTTCGGGCCCGTGAAGCCGTAGCCGTAGCCGCCGTTCGACGTCGCCTTGAACTCGAGCGACGGGCGGTAGGCGTACGGGCGCGCGTCCTTGCCCACCTCGGCGTAGCCGCCGCGCAGCTTGCCCGTCATGAAGCGCTTGATCGACGGGAAGGCGTCGGAGAAGACGAAGCTGCCCGAGAACGACGGGTAGAAGAACGAGTTCTCGCCGATCGGGATCGTCGAGGTCCAGTCGTTACGACCGGTGACCGTCAGGTACACGTACTCGTTGAAGTCGACCGTCGCCTGACCGAACGCGCTCACGAGGCGGCGCTGCGCCAGCGTGGTGCGGTTGAAGCGCAGGTTCGTGTTGTTGATCGACACGAACTGCGGGTCCAGGAAGTCCTGCCCGAGCAGCGCGTCGGTCTCCGAGCGGGCGTCCGAGATCGCGTTGCCGAGCAGGCCCGCGACCGCGAAGCCGAGCCCCAGCTCACGACGGTTGAAGTTCAGGAGCGTCTGCGCGTTGATGTTCCGCGTGATGTCGTTCGCCTCGTCCAGCGTGCCGTTGTACGTGATGCCGAGCGCGCTCTCCGGATGGCGCATCAGCTGGTTCTGGTTCACGTAGTTGTCGACGCCGATGTTCGTGCGCAGGTTGCCCCACGAGAACGGCGTGATCACCAGGCCGAGGTTGGCGAGGATGCGGTTGTTGGTCGAGTTGATCCGGTTCTTGTTGACGTTGAAGTACGGATTGTCGACCTCGGACGCCGCGCCGAGCGACGTCAGGCGGCGGCGCTGACCGGCCGGCGTGAGCCAGTCGGACGCGTCGTCGAACGCCGGCCACACCAGCAGGCCGATGAGCGGGCCGCCCTCGCCCTTGAACGACTGCGCGTTCTCCGCGTTGGTGTACTGCATCGACAGGTCGGCCTTCAGCCAGTTGGCGACCTGCGCGCCCGAGGCGCCCGTGACGTTGACGCGGTCGTACTTCGTGCCGGGCACCACGCCGCCCTGCTTCAGCATGCTGGTGCCGACGCGGTAGTTCACCCGGTTGTCCGCGGCCGCGCCGCTGAACGACAGGTTGTGGTTCTGGCGCGTGCCGGTGCGGAAGAAGCCGTCGACGTTGTCGTAGAACGTCGTCGTGTCGGGGTACGGGAACCCGAAGTACTGGAACGTCGTCGAGCCGACGCCGCTCACGCCGTAGGTCCGCTGGACCTCGGGGCGCGCGTTCGTGTTCTCGAACGTGAAGCTGTTGCTGTAGTCCAGGCCCCCCTGGCCGGGCCGGCCGCGCTTCGTCGTGATGACGATGGCGCCGTTGGCGGCGTCGATGCCGTAGAGGGCCGAGGCCTCGGGGCCCTTGAGGACCGTGACGCTCTCGATGTCGTCCGGGTTCAGGTCGGCCGCGCGGTTCGTGAAGTCGACGCCGCGGTTGCTGAACGCGTTGACGGAGCCCGGCCGGTCGGACGCGAGGACGCCGGTGTTCAGCGTCTTGTTGTCCATCGGCAGGCCGTCGATGATCATCAGCGGCTGGTTGCTGCTGCTGATCGAGCTGACGCCGCGGATGGTGATCGACGACGACGCGCCGGGCACGCCGGAGCTGCTCACGACCTCGACGCCGGCCACGCGCCCCTGCAGCGCGTTGACGAAGTTCGGGCGCTGCGCCTCGGCGATCTCGGCGCCGCGGACCGTCTGCTGCGCGGTGCCGAGCGAGCGCTGCGACGCCGTCTGGCCGAGGGCCGTGACGACGACCTGGTCGAGCTGCGCGGGCGCGGTGGTCAGCGTGAAGTCGCCGCGCACCGTGCCGCCGGTGACGACGGTGACCGTCTGGTTGGCCACCTGGAAGCCGATGCGACGCGCCCGCAGCTGGCGTTCACCAGCCGGCACGTTGGCGATCACGTACTCGCCCGCCGCGTTGGTGATGCCGCCCTGGGTGGAACCCACGACACTCACCTGCGCGTCGGGGACGGGGCGCTGCGACCCGGACTCGAGCACGCGCCCGCGCACCGTGCCCGTCGCCTGTGCGAGCACGAGCCGCGGGGCGAAGGCGCCGAGTGCCATCGGGACGAGGCACAGCCCCGTGGCCCTGACGAGCTTCAACGACATGGAGGTCTCCGGAGAGGGGACGGAACCTCCACCCGGGCGCCGACGTCCGGCCACCCGACCGGGCGCGTGGCCCGCGGGCGCGCCCTGCGGCGCGGGGAAGGTCCGATGGGGAATGCGCGCAGAGACGCCGGCACCGGACCTCCAGACGGCGGTCCGGCGGGCACGGCGGCAGTGCGAGCGGGCAGAAGCTAAGACCCTGCGCGAACGCGGGGCAAGATCGTTCAGATCGCGAACGAAAAGGCGACGCGGCGGTGTGACGCCTGCGCGGATGGCGAGGTCTCAGGCGCCGCGCGCGCCATTCACTTGAAGCGGATGCCGTTCGGCGCGACGGCGCCCGACTTCGGGACGAAGCTCGGGACCTTCACCTCCGGACGCCCCGCCGGGCGCGCCGCGCGCCGCGGATCGGGACGGCCGCTCTCGCGCCGCTCGCCCGACGGCGCCTCGGCGCGGCGCGGCGCGCCCGCCGCGTCGGGCTTCGACTTCATCGACAGCGCGATCCGGTTCCGCTCCAGGTCCACCGCCATCACCGTCACGCGCACCTTCTGGCCGACGCGCACGGCGGCGTTGGGATCCGCGACGTAGCGGTCCGAGAGCTGGGAGACGTGCACCAGGCCGTCCTGGTGGACGCCGACGTCCACGAACGCGCCGAAGGCGACGATGTTGGTGACGACGCCCTCCAGCACCATGCCGGGCTGCAGGTCCTTCGGCTCCTTCAGGTCGTCGCGGAAGGCGGGCAGCTCGAAGCTCTCGCGCGGGTCGCGGCCCGGCTTGCGCAGCTCGGCGAGGATGTCGCGCAGCGTCGGCAGCCCCACCTCGTCGGAGACGTAGCGCTGCGGCTCGACCTTCTGCGCCAGCGCCTCGTCGCCCACGAGCTGCGGCACCGAGACGCCGAGGTCCGCGGCGATGCGCTCGACGAGCGCGTAGCGCTCCGGGTGCACCGCCGACGCGTCCAGCGGATGCGCGCCGCCGCGCACGCGCAGGAAGCCCGCCGCCTGCTCGAACGCCTTCGCGCCCAGGCGCGGCACCTCCAGCAGGTCCTTCCGCGAGCGCAGCCCGCCGCGCTCGTCGCGCAGCCTCACGATGTTCTGCGCCAGCGTCGGGCCCACGCCGGCGACGTACGCCAGCAGCGCGACCGACGCCGTGTTGACCTCGACGCCGACGCGGTTCACGCAGCTCTCCACCACCTCGTCGAGGCGGCGCTTCAGCTGCGGCTGGTTGACGTCGTGCTGGTACTGCCCCACCCCGATCGACTTCGGGTCGATCTTCACCAGCTCCGCGAGCGGGTCCTGCAGGCGGCGCGCGATGGACACCGCGCCGCGCAGCGAGACGTCGAGGTCCGGCAGCTCCTCGCGCGCGAGGTCGGACGCCGAGTAGACCGAGGCGCCGCTCTCGTTGACGACGACGACCTGCGGGCGCGCGCCCTGCAGCGCGCTCCCCGCCGCCGCCAGCGCGTCCTTCGCCGCCTGCTCCGTCTCGCGCGACGCGGTCCCGTTGCCGATGGCGATCAGCTCCGCGCCGTGGCGCGCCGCGAGCCGCACGAGCGACGCGGCGAAGCGGTCGCCCTGGTGCAGGTACCACGTGTCCGTCTCGACGACGGCGCCGGTGCGCGACAGCACCGCGACCTTCACGCCCGTGCGGAAGCCCGGGTCGAGGCCGATGACCACGCGCTCGCCCGCGGGCGACGCGAGCAGCAGCTGCTCCAGGGTCTGCCCCAAGATGCGGATAGCCTCCACCTCGGCGCGCGTCTTGAGCTCCAGCCGCAGCTCCACCGTGATGGACGGCGCGAGCAGCCGCTTGTACGCGTCCTGCGCGACGAGGCCGAGCAGCCGCGCGGCGCGCCGGCGGCCGACGACCGTCGCCTGCATCAGCGCCATGATCTCCTCGACCGGAGCGTCGATCGACCAGACGAGGAAGCCCTCCTCCTCGCCGCGGCGGATCGCCAGCACGCGGTGCGACGGGATGTCGCGCAGCCGCTCGGAGAAGTCGTAGTAGTCCTGGAACTTGGAGACCTCGTGCTCCTTGCCCATGACGACCGCGCTCTTCACCGCGCCGCGCGCGCGCGTCGCCTCGCGCACCGCGCCGCGCAGCACGGCGTCCTCCGCCACCCGCTCGGCCAGGATGTCGCGCGCGCCCTGCAGCGCGTCGGCGACCGCGGGAACCTCTTTCGCCGCGTCGACGAAGCCGGCGGCCGCCGCCTCGACGGCCGCGTCGTCCGCGTCGCCCGCCCACAGCAGCTCGGCCAGCGGCTCGAGGCCGCGCTCGCGCGCGATCATGGCGCGCGTGCGGCGCTTCGGCTTGTACGGGAGGTAGAGGTCCTCGAGGGCCTGCTTGGTGTCGGCGCCGTTCACGCGCGCGCGCAGATCGTCGGTGAGCTTGCCCTGCTCCTCGATCGACTTGAGGATGGCGGCGCGGCGATCCTCGAGCTCGCGCAGGTAGTCCGCGCGGTCGCGCACGTCGCGCAGCTGCACCTCGTCGAGGTTGCCCGTGACCTCCTTGCGGTACCGGGCGATGAACGGAAGGGTGTTCCCCTCGTCGAAGAGCGCGAGGGTGTTGGCGACGGAGCGCGCGGGAAGCGACAGCTCGGTGGCGACCTGCTGGACGAGCGACGGCGACAGCATGCGGCGGGCGACAGGGGGTGAATCGGGGGCGGTAAGGTGCCACGCCCGCGACGACCCGACAACGGCTTGCGCGCCCGCGCGCCGCGGGCTATCCGGCGCGCCGCCGACGGCGCCGCTCGCGTCGGCATCCGAGCGTGACGTGCCGTCGCGGCCGCGCGTCCCTGGCTCGGAGGAGACCATGCCCGACACGACGCACGCCCTCGACGCCCTTCGCCATCCGGCCTTCGCCCGCGCGCTGGACGCCGGCCACGCCGCCGCCGCCGCCGGCCAGTGGTCGGCGGCCGCCGCGCGCTTCACCGACGCCGTCCGCGGCGTCGACGCGGCGGCGGCCGTCGCGCTCACGAACCTCG
>CBHYLO010000050.1:0-13704 GCA_966128675.1 uncultured bacterium
GCGTTCCTCTTCCTCCTCTTGACGTGGGGCGGGGGCGGCGGCGCCGCCGACGCGGGCCCGGTCGCGGCCAACGTGCCGCAGAAGGTCGCGCAGGGGATGTCGCTGTTCGGCGGGCTGTTCGGGATGCTCGTGTCGGCGGCGCTCTTCGGCGACGCGGCCATCCGCGACGTCGCGGCCGGCATGGACCCGCTGCTCTACACGACGCGGCTGCGCCGGGCCGAGTACCTGGGCGGCCGCTTCCTCGCGGCGCTGACGACCAACGCCGTCGTCGCCCTCGCGATCCCGATCGGGTTCCTCGTCGCCACCACCTTCGCCGACGCGGACGGCATCGGCCCGAACCGCCTCGCCGCGTACGTGCAGCCGATGCTGCTGTTCGTGCTGCCCAACCTGGTGCTGGTGGGCGCGATCCAGTTCGCGATCGGCGTGCTCGCCCGCCAGGCGATCCCGGTCTACCTCGGCACGGCCGGCATCTTCATCGCGTACCTGGTCGCCGCCAACTACTGGACCGCGGTCGACGACCCGGTGCTCTCGGTGCTGGCGGATCCGCTGGGGATCAACGCGCTGCTGGCGATGACGCGGTACTGGTCGCCGGCCGAGCTGACGAGCCGCCTCATCGGCTTCCCGCCGCTGCTGGTGTGGAACCGCGTGCTCTGGCTCGCGGTCGCGTGCGCGATCCTCGCCGCGCTCCACCGCACCTTCCGCTTCGCGCACGCAGGTGGCGCCGGGCGACGGCCGTTCCGGCGCGCGCGCGTCGCGGTGGACGCGCCCGCGGACGCGACCGTGGACGCGCCGGCGGCCGCGCGCTGGCAGGGCGTCGTCCCGCGCATCGCCGGCGTCTTCGGCCCGCGCACCCGCGCGCGGCAGACGCTGGCCGTCGCGCGGCAGTCGCTGGCCGAGGTGGTGTCGGGGCGCGCGTTCCCGGTGGTGATCCTCGGCGCCATCGGCCTCGTGCTGCTCTGGGGCTGGAACGCGGGCGACACGGCGTTCGACACGGCCGTGTGGCCGGTCACGCACGTGGTGCTCCGCGAGGTCCTGTCCGAGCGCAGCATCTTCATCCCGTGGCTCGTCATCGCGCTCTACGCGGGGGAGCTCGTGTGGAAGGCGCGCGAGGTGGGGACGTCCGAGATCGCCGACGCCGTCCCGGTGCCGACGGGCGTCGCGCTGCTGGGCTGCTTCCTGGCGCTGGTCGCGATCGTCGTGGCGCTCCACGCCGCGTTCCTGGTGGGCGGCGTCCTGCTCCAGACGCTGCAGGGCTACCACCGCTACGAGCCGTGGCTGTACGTCCGCGTGCTCTTCGGGCTCAACCTCGCCAGCGACGTGCTGCTCGCCGCGCTCGCGATGCTGGTGCACGTGCTCGTGAACCAGAAGTACGTCGGGTACATCGTCGTCCTCATGGCGTGCCTGTTCAGCGTCGTCGGCACGGCGCTGGGCGTGCCGGAGCTGCTGGTCTACAACGGCGGCCCGCGCTGGACGTACTCGGACATGAACGGCTTCGGCCCGTTCCTGCGGCCGTACCTCTGGTTCAAGCTGTACTGGGCGGCGTGGGCGCTGCTGCTGGGCGTCGCCACGCACCTGCTGTGGGTGCGCGGCCGCGAGCCCGGCGTGCGCGCCCGGCTCGCGACGGCGCGGGCGCGGCTGCGCGGCGCGACGCTGCGGGTGGCCGGCGTGGCGGCCGCGCTGATCGTCGCGGTGGGCGGCTTCGTGTTCTGGAACACGAGCGTCCTCAACGGCGACCCCGCGCCCGGCGACGTCGGGCGGCCGCAGGCCGAGTACGAGCGGCGGTACGGGCGGTTCGCGAACGCGCCGCAGCCGAGCATCACCGCGGCGAGCCTGCGCATCGAGCTGCATCCCGAGGACGCGGCCGCCGACCTGCGCGGCGACTACCGGCTGGTGAACCGGAGCGCCGTGGCGATCGACTCGCTGCACGTGCGGGTCGACCGGGACGTCGAGCCGCGGTCGGTCACCGTCGATCGCGCGGCGCGCGCCGTCGTCACGGACGACGCGACGGGCTACCACATCCTCGCGCTCGCGCGGCCGCTCGCGCCCGGCGACTCGCTGACGCTGACGTTCGACCTGGCCTACCGGACGCGCGGCTTCCGCAGCCGCGGCATCCCGACCGCCGTCGTCGGCAACGGCACCTACATCGACCGGCGGCTGCTGCCGTTCGTGGGCTACCAGCCGGCGTTCGAGCTGACGGACGGCGAGGCGCGCGCGCGCTTCGGGCTCGCGCCCCGCGCCGCGATGCCGGGGCCGGAGGACGCCGAGGCGGTGCGGCACGACCAGCTCGTGCGCAACGAGGAGCGCGTGCAGGTCGAGGCGATCATCGGCACGTCGGCCGACCAGACGCCCGTCTACTCCGGCGTCCCGCGCCGGACCTGGACCGCGAACGGTCGGCGCTACGCCCACTTCGGCACCGACGCGCCCAGCCCCTTCGGCGCCTCGATGTTCTCGGCGCGCTACGCGGTGCGCGAGGACCGCTGGTGGGATGTTGCGCTCCAGGTCCTGCATCATCCCGCGCACGGCTACAACGTGGACCGGATGGTCGCGAGCATGAAGGGCGCGCTCGACTTCTACACGGCGCAGTTCGGGCCCTACCCGTACCGGCACCTGCGGGTCGTCGAGATCCCGCCGTACAGCATCAACGGGCGCGCCATGCTGACGACGATCGCGTTCTCGGAGCAGAACTTCATCACCCGCGCCGACGGCGGCCGCGTCGACCACACGTCCTTCGGGGCGGCGCACGAGGTCGCGCACAGCTGGTGGGGCGGGCAGGTGCGCCCGGCGCGCGTGCGCGGCGCGGCCTTCCTGTCCGAGGGGCTCTCGAACTACAGCGCGATGCTGGTGACCGAGCAGCGCCTCGGCGCCGAGCAGGCGCGCCGCGTCTACGACTACCAGATGGACCGCTACCTCAGCCGGCGGGCCGAGGTCCAGCGCGACGTGCCGGTGGTGGACGTCGAGGAGCATCCGCACATCGCCTACGGCAAGGGCGCCGTCGCGATGTGGACGCTGCGCGAGCACCTGGGCGCGGACGTGGTGAACGGCGTGCTGCGCCGCTTCGTGGAGCGACACCGCGCCGGCGCGCCGCCGTACGCGACGTCGCGCGAGCTGCTCGCGGACCTCCGCGCCGCCACGCCCGACTCGCTGCGCTACCTGCTCACGGACCTGTTCGAGACGATCACGCTGTGGGACGTGCGGACCGAGCGGGCGGTCGTCGCACGCACGCCCGCCGGCCAGTACGCGGTGACGCTGGACGTCGTGGCGCGTAAGGTCCGCGCCGACAGCGTGGGCCACGAGACGGAGACGCCGATGGACGACCTCGTCGAGGTCGGCGTGTTCGCGCCGGGCGACGCCGACGGGCGCGCGCCGCTCCACCTGCAGCGCCACCGCATCCGCAGCGGCCGGCAGACCATCCGCGTCACCGTGCCGCGCGAGCCCGCGCGCGCCGGCGTCGATCCGTACCACAAGCTCATCGACCGCGATCGCGAGAACGACGTGAAGACGGTGACGGCGGCCGCGCCCTGATGACGCTCCGGGCGCGCGTCTCCGTCCTCCTGCTCGTCGCCGGCGTGGTGGGCTGCGACCGCCCGTACGTGCTCGCGGAGGGCCTGAGCTACGATCCGCGCATCGGCTACGAGGGGACGTTCGACCTCTACGAGCCGCGGTCGGACCCGGCGCGCGTGAATCGTCCGGCCATCGTCGCCATCCACGGCGGCGCGTGGCGCGGCGGCGACAAGGCGTGGGGCGAGCACCTGGCGCGGGAGCTGTGCCCGTACGGCTACGTGGTGCTGTCGATCAACTACCGGCGCGCGGGCCGGCCCGGTGGCACGTGGCCCGCACAGATCGCGGACGTGCAGCAGGGGCTCCGATACCTCCGCGCGAACGCGCGCCGCTTCCGCGTCGATCCCGCGCGCGTCGCCACGCTCGGCCTGTCGGCGGGCGGGCACCTGGCGACGATGGCCGCGCTGCGCGACGATCCCGCGGGCCCCGACGGGCGCGTGACCACCGCGGTCAACCTCGACGGCGAGCACGACATGACCATGCCGCCCGCGCAGGTGATGGACGACTTCGACGACATCCTGACGACGGTGATGGGACATCCCGCGCCCTGGACGGCGGCCGAGCTGCGCGACATCTCGACGGTGACGTTCGCACGCCCCGACGTCGCGCTGCTGACGGTGCACGGCGCCGGCGACGACAACGTGTACGTCGCGCAGGGCGAGCGCATCACGGCGGCGCTGCGCGCGGCCGGCGCGCAGGCGGAGTTCGTGCGCCTCGAGGGCCGTGAGGGCGACTGCCACGAGGACTGCTGGAAGGCGCCGCGCGCCCGGCGCGCGCTCCACGATTTCCTCGACCGGCGGCTGTCGCACGACGGCGACCGCTTCCGCGCCACGCGGCGCTAGCCACGCGATGCGCGCATTCCTCGTCTGCATCCACGACGCGACGCCGGCGTACGACCGCGAGACGCGGACGATGCTGCGCGACCTCGCGCCGCTGCTCGGGCGCCGGCTGTCGTGCGGCGTCGTGCCCGACTGGGACGGCGCGTGGCCGCTGGCGGCGCACGCCGACTACTGCGCGCTGCTCGGCGAGAGCGCCGACGAGCTGCTGCTGCACGGGTGGCGGCATCGCCGCGCGCGCGGCGGAGGCGCCGTCTCGCTGCTGGCCGAGCGCAGCGACGAGATGGGCGGGCTCGACGCGGAGGCGACGCGCGCCGCGATCGCCTGCGGGCAGCGCGCGTTCGCCGACGCCTTCGGCGCGCCCGCGCGCGGCTTCCTCCCGCCGGCGTGGCAGCGCGGGCACGTGCGCGCGGGTGGGGCGACCGCGCCGGGCATCGCGCACGTCCTCGGCTTCTTCAGCGTCGCGTCGGCCCATGCGCGCGTCCCGCTCGCGACGTGGACGTGGGACTGCGGCCGGTGGGGCTGGCTCGGACACGTCGGCCACGGGATCGGGATGTTCGGCCGGTCGCTGGAGCGCGGCGTGCCGAGCCTCGCGATCCATCCGCGCGACCTGCGGCGCGGCTTCTGGCCGCGGATCCTGCGGCTCGTGCGCGCGCTCGTGGACGAGGGCCGCGAGCCGACGACGCCGGCCGCGCTGCTGCGGTCGCACGCGACGCGGGCACGCGCATGCTGAACGCGCTGAAAGCGATGCTGGACGCCGTGATGGAGCGGCGCGCGCGCGCGCTCGTGGAGCAGGTGCGCGCCTCGCTGCCGTCCAATGGGGCGGACGACGGGCCGCTCCTCGACCTCGGCTCCGGCACGGGCCACCTGGCGGCGGCGCTGGAGCGCACGCTCGGCCGCGAGGTCGTGACGGCGGACGTGAGCGACATCCACGTCGTGGGGCGGCCGCCCGTCGCGATCGCCGACGGCGCGCTGCCGTTCGCGGACGGGACGTTCGCCGCGGCGCTGCTCGTCTTCATGCTCGCCTATCCGCGCGACCCGGCCGGCGTGCTCGCGGAGGCGCGGCGCGTGACGCGCGGCCCGCTCGTCCTCGTGCAGACCGTGTACGCGAGCCGCCTCGGGTACGCGTGGCATCGCGGCCGCGAGCTCCTGTGGACGGTCGTGGCGTTCCACGCGTCGCGGCTGGTGGGCTACGTGCCGCGCGAGGCGCGCTTCAGCATGCGCACGCGCCGCTTCTACACGGCCGAGCGGCTGCAGCGCGACGTGGCGGCGGCGGGGCTGCGCGTCGTGGCGCGGCGCGCGCGGCCGGTGCTGCCGGGCGGCGCGCTCTCCGTCGCCATCTGGACGCTGGGGCACGATGGCTGATCGGATGGAGCCTCGCGTCTCGTTCGTGATCCCCGCGCGGAACGAGGAGGCGCTGATCGGCGAGGTGGTGGAGGCCATCCTCGCGAGCATCGCGCGCGCGGTGGGCGTGCCGCGCGCGGCGCTCTGGCTGCCCGACACGCCGTTCGAGGTCGTCGTCGCGGACGACGGCAGCGAGGACGCGACGGCGGCCATCGTCGCGCGATACGCCGCGGAGGCGGGCGTGCGGCTGGTCCCGTGCGCCGGCCGCACCTGCGCCCGCGCGCGCAACGCCGGCGCGGCCGTCGCGTCGGGCCGGGTCCTGTGCTTCGTCGACGCGGACACCGTCGTGCCCGCGAACGCCGTCGAGCGCATCCTGCAGCTGCACGAGGGCGAGGGGCGCTGCCTCGTGCTCTATCGCCTCGCGTCGCGCGAGCCGGGCGTCCGCGCGTGGCTCTGGTGGACCTTCTGGGGGCTCGCGCGGCACCTCCCGCTCGCGCGCGCCAAGTCGATGCCCGCGTTCATGAGCTGCGACCGCGCGCACTTCGCGCGCTACGGCCCGTTCGACGAGTCGTGGGTGATCGCCGAGGAGTGGCCGCTGACGGAGGCCGCGTACCGGTACCATCCCGAGCGCTTCCTCTACGACCGCACGCTCACCGCGCGCACCTCCAGCCGCCGCATGGAGCTGCAGCCGTTCGGGTACCTGCGCACCTTCCTCAAGTGGGTGCTCGTGGTGCTGTCGCCGTGGGCGCGCACCGACGCGTACGACCACATCCGGCACGAGGCGGGCGACTGACGATGCACGCGCGCACGACGCTGCTGATCCTGGGCGCGGTCGCGTCCTCTGCGGCCGGGCAGCTCTTCCTCAAGGCGGGCGCCGAGCGGCTGGCCGCGCACGGCACGGCCACCTTCCTGCTGGCCGCCGCGCGCGACCCCCGCGTGCTGGCGGGGCTCCTTGCATGGGGCGCGTCGACGGTCTGCTGGCTCCACGTGCTGCGCGTCGCGCCGCTGTCGCGCGCCTACCTGCTGTCGAGCCTCACCTACGTGCTCGTGCCGCTGGCGGGCGTGCAGCTGTTCGGCGAGTCGCTGCGCCGCGCGCACGTGCTGGGCATGGTGCTGATCCTCGCGGGCGTCGCCTGCCTGCTGGCCGGCGAGTGAGCGTCGTGCGCGAGCCGGCGGCGCGCGCCTGGTTCGCCGCCAGCACCGCGCTCGGCTGGCTGCTGCGGTCCGCGCGCTACGCGACGGCGCAGATCGTGCACGCGGACGGCGCGCGCGGGGTGCGCTAGCGGCGCCTCGCGCACGCCTCGCTGCTGATCGCGCTGAGCCGCCCGCTGGCCGCGCTCCTCGGCACGGGCGTGCGCGTGCTGCCGCACCGCGCGTGGGCGGCGCGCGAGCGGCGGCTCCACCGGTGCCTGCGCGGCGCGGCCGTCCGCGTCGAGGCCGACGGGACGCTCGTGCTGCCGTACCTCGCGGGCGAGCCGCTGGCGGCGCTGCTGGACGATCCGGCGCTCGCGGAGCCGGAGCGCGAGCGCGCCGTCGCCTGCGCCGCGCGCGCGCTGGCCGAGCTGCACCGGCGCGGCCTCACGCACGGCGACGCGATGGCCGGGAACGTCGTCGTCGACCGCGACGCCGGCACCGCGCACTGGCTCGACTTCGAGACCGTGCACGACGCGCGTCGCCCCATCGCCTGGCGGCGCGCCGACGACCTGCGCGCGCTGCTGGCCACCTGCCTCGCGCGCACCGCGCCCGGGCGGCGCGCCGCGACGCTGCCGCGCGTGCTGGACGCCTACGGCGACGAGGAGGTCGTGCGCGTGCTCGCCGCGAGCGTCGCCTCCGCGCTGCGGCGCCCGCTCGCGTTCCACCTGGGGCAGGCGCCGATGTCGTATCGCGACGAGCGCGCGCTCGCGCGGCTGCTGCAGGCGCGCGCGGCGGCGCGCGCTACTTCCGCGGCGCCGGCCGCTCCTCGCGCCTGAACAGGTACGCGCTGTCGGCGAGGCGCGCGCCCGACGCGTCGGCGACCGCGTAGCGGCTCCCCTGGTACGCGCTCGCGCCGGCCACGCGGCCGTCCTTCGCCACCGCGTAGAACTCGAGGTCGAAGTACGGGCGCCCGCGCTCGTTCAGGAGCCGCGGCTCCGTCATCGCGATCACGCGCTCCATCACCTTGAGCAGCGCGGCCTCGGGGCTCATCCCCTGGCGCATGAACTCGACCGCCAGGAACGCGCCGCAGACCTTGATGTTCGCCTCGCCGCGCCCCGTCGAGCCCGCGGCACCGACGGTGTTGTCGCAGTACTGCCCCGCGCCGTGGAGCGGCGAGTCGCCCACGCGGCCCGGGATCTTCCAGGCCATGCCGCTCGTCGTCGTCACGCTCGCGACGTCGCCGCCCGCGGTGACGGCGTTCATGTTGATCGTGCCCGTGGTCGCGGCGAGCGCGCCGTCGGCCGCGTACTCGTGATGCGGCTGGAAGTGCGCGCTGGTGCGCGCGCCGGCCCTCGGGCGCGTGTCGATCCACATCCCCGGCGTCGGCGGGTTGGCCTTCCACTTCAGCCACGCCTCGCGGCTCTTCTCGGTCAGCAGCTCCTGCTCGGCGAAGCCCATGCGGCGCGCGAAGCGGAGCGCGTCGTCGCCCACCAGCAGCACGTGGTCGGTGTGGTCCATCACCGCCTTCGCCACGAGCGACGGCGTGGCGATGCGCTCCAGGCACGCGACCGCGCCCGCGCGCTTCGTCGGGCCGTGCATGCAGCTCGCGTCCAGCTGCACGACGCCGTCCTCGTTCGGCAGGCCGCCCAGCCCGACGCTCTGGTCCTCGGGGTTCAGCTCGACCACGTTGACGCCGGCGACGATCGCGTCCAGCGGATCGCCGCCGCGCGCGAGCAGGTCGTAGGCGACCTGGATGCCGCGCTTCCCGCTCGCGTCGGTGTCGTAGCCGTTGGACGACGAGATCACGACCGGGCGCGCGGCCGCCGCAGGCGCGGGCGGCGTGCGCTCGACGACCGAGACCCAGGGCATCGCCCCGGCGGGGCGGGCGAGCGCGGCGCCGGCCGCGGTGGTCGCGGCGCTGCCGAGGAAGTCGCGGCGGGAGATCGACACGAGGCGGGGCGTGAGGGCGAGCGCGGGCTGCGGGCGGACGACTGGCGGATCATACGCGGCGGACCGGCGGACGACCACGTGCCGCGGCCGGGCGCCGACATTACGATGTTGGCATGTCATCCACTTCCCCGGCCGGCGTCCTCGTCGAGGCGTGCGTCGACACGGTCGCCTCGGCGCTCGCGGCCGAAGCCGGCGGCGCCGGCCGCGTCGAGCTGTGCGCGAACCTCGTCGAGGGCGGCACGACGCCGAGCGCGGGCACCATCGCGCGGGCGCGCGAGCGGCTGGCGATCCCGCTGTTCGTGATCGTGCGGCCGCGCGGCGGCGACTTCCTCCACGACGCCGACGAGCTGGCGGTGATGCGGCGCGACGTCGAGGAGGCGCGGCGCCTGGGCGCGGACGGCGTGGTGGTGGGCGCGCTGACGCCCGACGGGCGGGTCGACGCGGCCGCGATCCGCATGCTCGTCGACGCCGCGCGGCCGATGCGGGTGACCTTCCACCGCGCCTTCGACGCGACGCGCGACGCGGGCGAGGCGCTGGAGGCGCTCGTGGCGCTGGGGGTCGATCGCGTGCTCACCTCCGGCGGCGCGCCGAGCGCGCTGGAGGGCGCGGCGGCGCTGGGGGCGCTCGTGCGGCAGGCGGGCGACCGCCTGGTGATCCTCGCCGGCGGCGGGCTGACCGCGGCGACCGTGGGCCCGGTGGTCGCGGCGAGCGGCGTGCGCGAGGTCCACGTGCGCGGCGCCGAGCGGCTGGAGAGCGGGATGCGCTTCCGCCGCGTGGCGGTGGGCGTCGCGAAGCCGTACGTGCCCGACGACTTCGCGCGCGTCGTCACGAGCGCCGACCGGATCCGCGCGGTGGTCGCGGCGTGCGCGGCGGCCGGCGCGAAACCGGGGTAGGAGCCCGCCCGTACGGCCCGGACCGTTCGGGACGACACGCTCCACGCGCCGGAGGCAGCATCTGATGATCGGCGAGATCTTCCGCTTCGAGGTCGGCTACCGGCTGCGCCAGCCGTCGACCTGGATCTACGCCGCGGTGCTGTTCGGCGTGCCGTTCCTGATGATGCACGCCATCAACGGGAGCAGCCAGCAGCTGAACGCGCCCGAGATGGTGATGAACGCGTCGGCGATCCTCGGGGGGATCGGGATGCTCGTGAGCGCGGGCGTGTTCGGCGACGCGGCCGCGCGCGACGTGCAGTCGCGCATGCACGCGCTCTTCTACACGTCGCCGCTCCGCGAGCGCGACTACCTCGTCGGGCGCTTCCTCGGCGCCGTCGTGGTGAACGCGGTGCTGATGCTCGGCGTCCCGCTGGGGCTCCTGCTCGCGTCGGTGATGCCGTACATGGAGGCGGGGAAGTTCGGGCCCGTGCAGCCCGCGGCGTACGTGCAGGCGTACGCGCTGGTGCTGCTCCCGAACCTCGTGCTGGTCGGCGCGTGCATGTTCGCCGCCGCGGCGCTCGCGCGGCACGCGATGGCGACGTACCTCGGCGGCATCGCGCTGTTCGTCCTCGGCATCGTCGCGGGCGACCTCACCGACGGGCTGTCGAACACCACGCTGGCCGGGCTCGCGGATCCGTTCGGCGCGGCCGCGGTGCGCGCGGTGACGCGCTTCTGGACGCCGGCCGAGGGGAACGCGCGGCTCATCGGCTGGCCGACGATCCTGCTGTGGAACCGCGCGCTCTGGCTGGTCGTCGCGTGCGGGGTGCTGGCGGCGCTCGTCGCGCGCTTCCGCTTCGCGCATCCGGCGTCCGCCGCCGCCGCGCGCCGCTGGTGGCAGCGACGCCCGGTCGTGGACACCGCGCCCGGGCAGCTCGCGCCGGCCCACGCGCCGCGCGCCGCCGCCGCCGTCGGACGCTCGTCGTCGCTCGCCGGGCGCGCGCGGCAGACGCTCGCCGTCGCCGTGCGCGCGTGGCGCGAGATCGCGGCGACGCGCGCCTTCCTCGTGCTCCTGGCGGGCGCGCTCGTCTTCGTGTTCGCGGCCGGCTGGGACGTGGGCTCCGAGGTCTTCGGCACGTCCACCTGGCCGGTGACGCACCTGATCGCGGGCACGGTGCTGAGCACCGCGCTCGGGCCGGTGATGGCGGTGCTCGTCGCCGTCCTCGCGGGCGAGGCCGTGTGGCGCGAGCGCGACGTGGGGATGGGGGACATCGCGGACGCCACGCCGGTGCCGAACGGCGTCGCGCTCCTGGGCCGCTTCCTCGCGCTCGTCGCGATGCTCGTCGTGCTGCAGGCGGTGCTCGCGGGCGCCGGCATGCTGCTGCAGGCGATGCAGGGCTGGCATCGGCACGAGCCGCTGGTGTACCTGCAGCTGCTGTTCGGGATCAAGCTCGTCGACTACGTGCTGCTCGCCGCGCTCGCGATGACGGTGCACGTGCTCGTGAACCAGAAGTACGTCGGCCACCTCGTCGTGGTGCTGTACTTCGTGTCGACGCAGCTCGCGGGGCTCATCGGCCTCCGCCACCGGATGCTGATCTACGGCTCGGACCCGGGCTGGATCTGGTCGGACCTGAACGGGCTCGCGCCGTTCCTCGGGGGGCTCGTCTGGTTCAAGCTGTACTGGGCGGCGTGGGCGCTCCTGCTGGCGGTGGTCGCGAGCCTGTTCTGGGTGCGCGGCCGGGAGCTGGGCATGCGGCGGCGGCTCGCGCTCGCGCGGCAGCGCCTCGCCGGCCCGACGCGGCGCGCCGCGGCGCTGGCGGCGACGCTCGTCGTGCTGCTGGGCGGCTTCGTCTTCTACAACACGAACGTCCTCCACGCGTACCGCACGCCCGACGACGACGCGGCGCGCGCGGCCGAGTACGAGCGGCGCTACCAGCGCTACGCGGACGCGCCGGCGCCGCGGCTCACGGCGGCGCGGCTGCACGTCGAGCTGTACCCGGCCCAGCGCGCGGCCGAGCTCCGCGGGACGTTCCGGCTGGTGAACCGCACCGCGCGGCCCATCGACTCGCTGCACGTGCTGCTGAGCTCCGACGTCGAGACGCGCGCCGTGGGCTTCGACCGCGCGGCGCGCGCCGTGGTCGACGACTCGACGCTGCGCTACCGCGTCTACGCGCTCGCGCGCGCGCTGGCGCCGGGCGACTCGCTGGCGATGACGTTCGAGATCGCGTTCCGGCCGCGCGGCTTCCGCAACGACGGCGCGCCGACGGAGGTGACCCCGAACGGCGCCCACCTCGACCGCACGTGGCTCCCCATCCTCGGCTACCAGGCGGGGCGCGAGCTGACGGACGAGCGCCTGCGGCGCGCGCACGGCCTCCCGCCACGCGCGCCGGCCGCGAGCGCGGGCGACGTGGAGGGGCGCGAGACGGGCGGGCGCGACGTCGAGCTGGTGGACGTCGAGACGACCATCGGCACCGACCCGCGGCAGATCGCGATCACGTCGGGCACGCTCGTGCGCGAGTGGCGTGAGGGCGGGCGGCGCTACTTCCGGTACCGCACCGACGCGCCCGTCCGCTTCGGCGGCGCGATCTTCTCCGCGGAGTACGCGGTGCGCGAGTCGAAGTGGCAGGGGCTTCCGCTGCGCGTCCTCTACCATCCGACGCACGACGTCAACGTCGACCGGATGCTGCGGAGCATGCGCGCGTCGCTCGACTACTACACGCAGGCGTTCGGGCCCTATCAGTACCGCGAGCTGCGCGTCGTGGAGTTCCCGCGCTACCAGACGTTCGCGCGGGCGCACCCGCACACGATCGCGTTCTCCGAGGGGAGCGCGTTCCTGACGCGCATCGACTCGGGCGACGTCGACCGCACCTTCTTCGTGGTCGCGCACGAGACGGCGCACCAGTGGTGGGGCGGGCAGGTCATTCCCGTGCGCGCGCCGGGCGCCGGGATGGTCTCGGAGACGCTGGCGCAGTACAGCGCGATGATGGTGCTGGAGTCGGCGTACGGGCCGGAGATGGCGCGCCGCTTCTACGACTTCAACCTGGACGAGTACCTGCGCGGCCGGCGCGTGTACACGAACCGCGAGGCGCCGCTGCTGGACGTCGAGGGCCAGCGTTACGTCCACTACTTCAAGGGCGCCGTGGCGATGTACACGCTGCGCGAGCGCCTGGGCGCCGATGTCGTGAACGCCGCGCTGCGGCGCTTCCGCGAGCGCTACGCGGGGCCCGACGCGCCGCCGCCGACCTCGCGCGCGCTCTACGCCGAGCTGCGGGCGGTGACGCCGGACTCGCTGCGGCCGCTGCTGTCGGACCTGTTCGAGCACATCACGCTCTGGGACGTGCGCGCCGACTCCGTGCGCGCCGAGCCCGCGGGCGGGGGCGCCTACCGCGTCACGCTGCACGTGACGGCGGCCAAGGCGCGCGCCGACAGCATCGGGCGGCAGACGCCGATCGCGATGGACGACCTGGTGGAGATCGGCGTCTTCGCCGACTCGGCGGGTGGCGCGGGCGGCCCGGGGACGCCGCTCTACCTGCGGCAGCACCGCATCCGCGCCGGGCAGCAGACGATCACCGTCACGGTGCCGCGCGCGCCCGCGCGCGCCGGGATCGATCCGTTCCGCCGGCTCATCGAGCGCGAGCGCGACGACAACCTCGCGGAGGTCGGCGCGTCGGTCCGGCGCGGCGGCTAGCCGGCCGCGTCCGCGCGGCGCTCAGGACGGCCGCGCGACGGGCGCGCGGTGGCGGTCGACCCACCAGCCCCACGGCACGAACAGCCAGAGCCCGAGCGACGACACCGCGAGCGCACGCGCGCTCGGCGGCGGGGGGCCGAACACCGCGCCGCCGAAGAAGACGACGAGCAGCGCGACCATCGCCCACAGGCCCCAGCGGCCGACGCGGTCGCGCGCGCGCGTGCCGCGCACGTACAGCGCGAGGCCGACGCCGAGGAGCCCGAGCTCGATCGCGAGCGTCGCCGGGATCGAGCTCCACAGGCCGCCGCCGACGAGCGTGCGCGCT